>USFK01000179.1 GCA_900553935.1 uncultured Collinsella sp. | reverse complement strand
TGCCGCCCGGTTTTCTGAATTTGGTGTCGTGGCCTTCGGCTGCCCCGCCATGGGCTCCGAGGAGCTTGAGTATGACGAGTTTCAGCCTATGTGGGACGAGGTCAAGGAGACCCTCGGCGACAAGAAGGTCGTCCTCTTTGGCTCCTATTCGTGGGCCGAGGGCGAGTGGATGGACAACTGGAAGGCCGACGCCGACGAGGCCGGCGTCAACGTCGTGGACTCCGTCATTTGCTACGATGCGCCCGACGATGAGGGCGAGGCGGCCTGCCGTGCCCTTGGCGCCGAGCTGGCCTAGCAGCACCACCGAGCCCGACAGAAGGGGCTCACGCTACATTATCGACATCCCAACAAAAAACGGGACTGGATTCATGTCCAGCCCCGTTTTCTGTAATGCCAGCCGCATGAACCAGCTACGAGATATTGCCCAAGAACGCCTTGGTGCGCTCGCTCTTGGGGTGGTCGAAGACCTCGCTCGGCGTACCCTCTTCCACGATAACGCCACCGTCCATAAAGACGACGCGGTCGGCGACGTCGCGGGCAAAGCCCATCTCGTGCGTCACCACGATCATAGTCATGCCATCACGTGCCAGGTCGCGCATGACGCCCAGGACGTCGCGAACAAGCTCGGGGTCGAGCGCCGACGTGGCCTCGTCAAAGAGCATGACGTGAGGGTTCATCGACAGGGCGCGGGCGATCGCCACGCGCTGCTGCTGACCGCCCGAGAGCTGGCTCGGCATAAAGTCGATGCGCTCGGCAAGACCGACCTTGGTCAGCTCCTCGACGGCAATCTTCTCGGCCTCTTCCTTGCTGCGCTTGAGTACCTTTTGCTGTGCGAGCATGACGTTCTTTTTGACTGACAGGTGCGGGAACAAATTGAACTGCTGGAACACCATACCCAGATGCGTACGTACCTTGTTAAGGTCGACGCCCTTGGCGCAAACGTCCACGCCCTCAACGACGATCGAGCCGCTCGTGGGATGCTCCAGGCGATTGATGCAGCGAAGCATCGTCGACTTGCCCGAGCCCGAAGGACCCAGGACTACGACGACCTCGCCCTTGTGCACATCCAGATCGATGTCGCGCAGGACCACGTTATCGCCGAAGGCCTTCTGGAGGTTCTTGATGCTGACGACGACCTCGTTCGAGTTATTGGTTTCGCTCATGATAGGACCTCCTTACAGACCGGCGATGTGGTCGGCGGGCGTCGCGACGACCTGTCCAGCGCTCTTGGCGGGACGCTTCTTCTTGGTTTCGGCCGTCCCCAGAAGCCTCGCCTCAAGACCGCTCACCAAGCGAGCAAGCGGCAGGGTGATGACCAGGTAGAACAGCGCGGCAACCACATACGGCGTAATGGAACCCGTCGTGGCCACGATGGTACGGGCGTTCATGACGATCTCGACCACGCCCACGGCCGCGAGCAGCGACGTATCCTTGTAAAGCAGGATAAACTCGCTGGTCAGCGTAGGCAGGACATTGCGGAACGTCTGCGGAATCATAACGTAGAGCAGCGTCTGGAAGGCGTTCATGCCCAGCGAGCGCGCGGCCTCGTTCTGGCCCTTGGGGATCGACTGAATACCGGCGCGGAAGATCTCGCACAGGTAGGCGGACGAGTTCATGGCCATGACGATGACGCCCAGCACATAATCGTCAACCTTGACGCCGGCCAGCGGCAGGCCAAAGAACGCGATGTAGATCTGCAGGAACGCCGGCGTACCGCGGATGATATTCACATAGATGCCGGCAAGGCAACGCAGGATGCGCGACTTGGAGATGCGCATGAGTGACAAGGCAAAGCCAAAGGGAATGGCCAACGGAAATGCCACGAGCACGATCGAGAGCGACATGAGGAAGCCTTTGAAGACGATCGGCAGGCTCTGAACCAAAATGACCGGGTTCAGGAACAGGCGAAGGAACATGTTGGAATTCCATGCCTCGACCCACGGCTGCTCCTTAAGGTCGGCCAGGAAGTTATCGAATGCCGTCACGCCCTTAATCTCGACGGAAGGAATCTTGGAGATCTTCTTGGTTGAACCGTCAGCCAACGTGTAGGTGCCGCTAAAAGCCTCGTCGCCGCCCTCGACGGGGAAGGTCACGCCGTAGACCTCGACACGGAAATAGCCGCCGGCCGGAGCCGTCTCGCCAAAATCGATCTTGAGCGTCTGGCCGTCGACCTTGCACGTAGGCTTCATGGGCGTACGGTCCATGAGGTCATCGCCCGAGAGCATCGTCAATCGCGTGTCATCGGCACCAAACGTCGTGCCGTCGACAAACGTCAGCGAAAGACCGCTCAGCTCCTCGTCGGCATCGGCCTGAACTTCCCAGGTAATTCGCGTCTCGGTGCCGCCGACCACAGCGCTGCCCGAACCGGTGTTGGGTCGGGCGGTGATCTTTGCGGTCTCAAGCGCCTGGGCGGTCGTGGGCGCATATGCCCCCGCGCACACCAGCGCGAGCGCCACGGCCATGACGCAGGCTAGCTTTTTGAGCAAGGCGGGCAGTGGAAAACGCTGCTCCGCGGCCCCTTTGTTCAGTCGAGACAAGGTGGCTCCTATCGTAGAAGTTGCCGACATTACGGGACGGGACGACGCCCGTTCAAGAAACGCAAAAGCCCTCTCCGCAAAACGGAAGGGCCCGCGCGCAATCAAGTAGTTATTTGATGTTGTACTTAGCCATGAGGGCGTCAACGGTACCGTCGTCGGTCAGGTCCTTGATGGCCTGGTTGATGTCGTCCTTGAGCTTGGTATTGCCCTGGTTGATGGCGATGGCGTACTCCTCGCCGGTGCTGACCTGCTTGATGGTCTGGCAGGTGTTGAACTGCTCGGCGGTCAGCTGGCTGGCAACGGAGCGGTTGGTGACTACGGCGTCACCCTTATCGGACTGCAGGGCGCTGAAGCACTCGGTAGCGTCCTTGTAGGGGACGATCTTGGCCTTGGGGAAGTTCTCCTGGGCAAAGGCTTCGGCGGTCGATCCAGACTGGACGATGATGGTAGCGTCAGCGTTGTTGAGCTTCTCGCTGTAGTTGTCGGCCGTGATGTCGGTGTTATCGACCTTGGTCACGATAGCCTGATCGTCCATGTAGTAGGAATCGGAGAAAGTAACTTCCTTCTCACGCTCGGGAGTGTCGGTGATAGCCGCGATGGCGACGTCGTACTTGGCGCCCGAAGCAACGCCGGGGACGAGCGTGTCGAAGTCGTTGTTGACGTACTCGACATCCAGACCCAACTTGTCACCGATAGCCTTGATGAGTTCAAGGTCAAAGCCCTGGTAGTCGCCGTTGTCATCCTTGTACTCAAACGGCGCGTACTCGGCAGAGGTGCCGACGGTGAGCGTACCGTCCTTGACGAGCGCGTACTCCTTGGAGCCGTCGACCTTCTCGACCTTAGCGTCGTCAGAGCTGCTGGAACCAGCATCAGAACCAGAGGTGGCGTTGGACGAGCCGCAGCCCGTCAGAGCAAGGGCGAGCGCCATAGCACCCGTGGCGGCAAATGCGCCGAGCTTCTTCAGCTTCATAATCAGTCTCCTTCCGGTGACCTCGTTTGATTCAGAGGTCT
>USFK01000178.1 GCA_900553935.1 uncultured Collinsella sp. | reverse complement strand
CGGCACCAGGCACGACGGGCTAGATGCATAAAGGAAACTCCTTCATTTGTTGATAGGCCAACATTTGCTCGCCCGATTGTACTCAGCGGCGTCCGTATATGACTTGCAAACCGTTAATCAATCAACATCTTCATATCTCAAAATTATTTTATTAAAAATCATTCCTAATAGGCTTCACATTTGGTTGCATTTATGGATAATAGAACTCGTCAAGACGCACGTCCGGAGAGGGCCCTTACGGGCCCGGACGAGCGCACAATCGCCATCGATCGAAAGGATCGAATCATGAAGTTTGTTTGCCCCGTTTGCGGTTATGTGGAAGAGTTCGACGGCGACCAGCTGCCCGAGGACTTCAAGTGCCCCCAGTGCGGCGTTCCCGGTTCTCGTTTCCTGAAGCAGGAGGAGGGCCAGCTCGAGTGGGCTGCCGAGCACGTCGTGGGCGTCGCCAAGATGGAGGGCGTCTCCGAGGACATCGTTGCCGACCTGCGCGCCAACTTTGAAGGCGAGTGCTCCGAGGTCGGTATGTACCTGGCCATGGCTCGCGTCGCCCATCGCGAGGGCTATCCCGAGATCGGCCTGTACTGGGAGAAGGCTGCCCACGAGGAGGCCGAGCATGCCGCCAAGTTCGCTGAGCTCCTGGGCGAGGTCGTGACCGACTCCACCAAGAAGAACCTCGAGATGCGCGTTGAGGCCGAGAACGGCGCCACCGCTGGCAAGACCGATCTCGCTAAGCGCGCCAAGGCCGCTGGCCTCGATGCCATCCACGACACCGTGCACGAGATGGCTCGCGACGAGGCCCGCCACGGCAAGGCTTTCGCCGGCCTGCTCAAGCGCTACTTTGGCTAAGCCAACCGCTTGAGACATAACCTCTAGCTCGATGAGGCCCGGACCGCATGGTTCGGGCCTTTTTCGTGCCTCACGAACTTGTTAACGCCCTGAAATAGGACCGCCTTCGGCATCGGCTTCTCGTCAAAACTAAGTGAGTAGACTTTTTTGAACTTGCCGAGCAGGCCATCCATATCACTTTATAAAGCCGCAGGTAAATGCCTTGTTACAAAACGGCCTGGTCACCAAAGTGCCAAAAGCCTACTCACTTAGAACCGCAGCCGTCCACGATCGAGCTGTTTTGTGTCTAACGGGCATCTTTCCGTCGATTACTCCCAATTTTGTCCAGTCAACGAATAGTTCGGACCGGAGTAATGTCTCAGCCCTTTGCTCATCTGAACTTTTATCACGATATTCAGCATCGAGCATCCTGCATACGGCCTTTACGATCGCGCGGAATTTATCCTCATCGAATATCTGTCTGTGTGTCAGGAGAAGTACATCGTAGCCCATGGCCTGAAGGGCCGTCATGCGGTCAGCGTCACGCAAGCCATCCCCTGCGCGTCCGTGCGAGGCCTTTCCCTGACATTCAATGGCCACCTGTCGCCTGCCGTCCGGCGAAGACAGAAGTAGGTCGATATATACACGGGACTTTCCCACAATCGCTCGAGCACTTGCATCTAGCCTCACTTCGACATTGAGCTCTATGCCGCAAAAACCTTCGCCCCCTAGTGTTCGCGGCAGTGCAAACAACAAATACGCCTCGACCTCAAAGGGCGATGCGGCGCCCAGCGGAACGAAACGCGACACCGCCATAAATCGCTTGCCGTACCGCATCCCGTAAACATCTGAACAAAAACGGTCGAGGTCTCCGCTCAAAACCAAAGCGTCGCGACGCCATAAATCTGAAGCGACGCCATCCTCGGACGGACAGCGTGTCCAGCCCGAAGTTGTCGGAATCGCGCCCGAATCAATTGCACGCGAAAGCTCCGCCTCGAGTGCCGCCGGCAGGGCACACACCGCAAACAAACCGCACATCTCCGCCAATACGAAAAGAAGCTGGAGATCCGTCAGATGTCGCGACATGATGAATGCCGTCATCAGAGGAGACGTAACCAAAAACCCATGCTCCGTTTCTAGCACGGATTCCCTGGGGAGCTCACCGAGAAACAGCCGCTGCCTCATGCCAGCAGGGCAAGTCCGCTTGTTTCTCGTTCGAACCAACGTATACAACGGAAAGCCGAGCGCAACCTTAGCCGTCGGGTTACGGACAAGGTCATATCGCTGCCGGTCTTCTTCCGGTCGTGGAAGCGGCGGACACAAAGCAAGGACTTGAGGGGGCAAGCGCCAGTACCTAAAAGCCGATATGTCACAAAGTAGATCCTTCATAGGCACAGGAGAACACGGATTTCAACCCTGGTACTCACGCATTGGCGCGAACGCACCGAAAAGGGCGTCGAACGGACTGTTAAGTTTTCAACAGCCCTCCCCAACTGGCCAAAAGCTTGCCAAGAACTGGACGGAGCGTTGTTGAAAACCCCGCTTCTTTTCTCATGCGGAAGCCTTGCGCGGCAAGTGAGTAGACTATTTAGGACCCGCCGAGCAGACCGACTAAACTGCTTCACAAAATCGCAGGTAGATAGCTTGCTACAAAACGGCCTGGTCCTCCTCACGCTAAAAGCCTACTCACTTAGGTTAGAGGGTGCGCCCATTAGCTGCGATTCCAGGGCATTTAGCTCATTTGGACTCAAATCGTCGTACTGGACAAGGATTCGAGTCGGGTTTGAAGATCCATGTGCGCCATCGGGACACCAAAAACAGTCATTGATATCGATGTAAGGGATGCTCGAGCGCGCGAGGGCGCGTGTAAAAGAGTTTCCGCCCGTATCGCACTCCGCAACTACGACGCAGTAGAGGCCGGCATCCGCGTGCTCAACCAAAAACTCCCCCGCCGGAAACGCCTTTCGCACAAGCGCCGTCAGGCCATCACGCGCCTCGCGAGCTCGAACGCGCACGCGGTTCACATGCCGCTCGTAATCGCCCGATTCCAGCAAACGCGCCAAGGCGACCTGGTCAACAGAACTCACCGACGAGGCATAAAAGCCAAGGCTGCGTCTAAACCGTTCCATCAGCTCATCGGGCAGGACCATATACGCCAAACGCAGGGCCGACGACAGACTTTTTGAAAACGTGTTGGTGTAGATGACCGATTGGGCGGCATCAATCGACGCGAGCGCGGGAATCGGCTTACCGGCAAGGCGAAACTCGCAATCAAAGTCATCTTCGATGAGATACCGGTCCGGCTGCTCGGCGGCCCAGCCCAGCAGGGCATAGCGACGCGCAATGCTCGTCACAAGGCCGGTCGGATACTGATGGGACGGCATCAGGTGAAGGACATCCGCCCCGGTTTTCTGCAGAGCGCTCAAGTCCACGCCCTCACCGTCCAACGGGATATGCCGCACTTCGCAACCCATGGCCTGATAGATGCGCGTCAAACGCAAATACCCCGGATCCTCAACGGCATACACCTTGTCCGCGCCAAGCAGCTGAACCAACATGGTATCGAGCAACTGGGCGCCCGCACCGATAACGATGTTGTTGGGGTCGACATTCATACCCCTTGTCCCGCGCAGATGGTGAGCAATTGCGCGTCGTAGCCGAACGGTGCCCTGCGCCGGCGCGGGCGAAAAGATTTCACGTTCGTCTTCGGACGTCAGTGTCGCCCGTAGCG
>USFK01000177.1 GCA_900553935.1 uncultured Collinsella sp. | reverse complement strand
GCCATGCTCGGCATGGTCTCGTAGAAATAATGCTTGCTCGCTCCCAACGAGAAGACGTGGCCGATGAACCGGTCAAGACCATCGAGAAGAACATGGAGATCTTGCTCGACGAGAACGTTGACAGCAAAGACGATGT
Organism: uncultured Collinsella sp.; assembly: GCA_900553935.1. Classification (GTDB taxonomy): domain Bacteria; phylum Actinomycetota; class Coriobacteriia; order Coriobacteriales; family Coriobacteriaceae; genus Collinsella. The sequence continues at coordinate 3,458 of USFK01000177.1, read as the reverse complement.
GCTCGAGCTGGGTATTCAGACGGGCGATATCATCGCTATGGATCCGCGCACCACGGTGACGGAGAGTGGCTACATCAAGAGCCGCTTCCTGGATGACAAGCTGTCGGCGTCGATTCTGCTGGGTTTGGCTCGCGCCGTTGCCGACGGCGAGGTGACCCTCTCGCGTAAGGTGTCGCTGCTCTTTACCGTGTACGAGGAGGTCGGCCACGGCGGTGCCTTTGTGCCGGCCGACACGCGCGAGATGATCAGCGTTGACATGGGCTGCGTGGGCGACGACCTGGGCTGCACCGAGCGCATGGTGTCGATTTGCGCCAAGGATTCGGGCGGTCCGTACAACTACGACCTGGTAACCACGCTGTCCAACATCGCGCGCGAGCTGGAGCTCGATTACGCCATCGATGTGTACCCGCATTACGGTTCCGACGTCGAGGCCACGCTTTCGGCCGGTTACGACATCCGTCACGGCCTGATCGGCCCCGGCGTGTACGCGAGCCACAACTACGAGCGCAGCCACATTGACGGCGTGCGCAACACCTACGAGCTCGTCCGCGCCTACGTGCAGCGCTAGGGGAGCAGCTTGCGACTCGGCTGACCAATCACTAAGGCCCGTTTTTCGGGCCTTTTTTCGCTTTGGGCTGTTTAGTATTATGATGTATGTAATCTATTAACTAAACGTGTAAATTACTTAACGAGGTGATGCGGTGTATGGATACGTCTGAGTACTTATCTATGGGTGATGCCGCCCGCCTGTTGGGCGTTACGAAAGCCCGCATATCGCAACTTGCCGCATCGGGGACGCTTGTGTGCGATATTGTGGGCGGCCGGAAGATGGTCGAGTACAATTCTGCGACCGCCTACCAAAAGGTCCGCAAGCGAGGACGCCGTCCTGCGGCTGATGTGGGACGCAAGTTTACGCTGATGTCGGCCGACCATGAGATCGCGCATGTCTCATTTGATCCGACGCGTGAGTTTCCCTTCGAAATCGCCGAGGTCCTCGATGCGCAACGAATGCCGTTTGGCACATGCTCGAGCTCTTCTCCTACGGTGAATAAACGGGAGCTCAACGTGTGGTGGAGCCATCGGTCGGTGCCTGACGCCCGCCCTGGACTCGTCTCGCGCTATCGTGAACTGGGAATTGCCAATGGCATCGAGGTTCCGGTTCGGTGCCTGGGCTTATCGCTTTCGGATTGTTATTGGCTGCGGCCGGCCGATTGCGTCGAACTCAAATGGCAAAGCATCAATTACTTTGAGAACGAATTTGAGCGATCGGCGCCCGAAGAGCGTTCGGGTTGGCTGGAAGGCATCGGTCTAAAAAATCCGGATAACACGTCCGAGGGCGAGCTCCCTAAATCGTGGATGATCCGAAACGGCATTCGCGTTTTGGCTAAAGGGTGCGGGATGGACGATCAGCGTCCCTTTAACGAGGCGGTTGCAACGGCTCTACATCGTCGCTTGCTTTCCAAGGGGGAGTTTGTTCCTTACACGGTTGAGCGCATATTCGATGGCCCTGTGTGTCTGTGCGACGACTTTCTTGACGGCCGCGAGGAATACGTTCCGGCTGTTTACGTTAAGGGCGTACTTGGTAGTCAGCGGGGAAACTCGACGTACGACCGGTACTGTTGCTACCTCGGCAAGCATGGTGTCGGTGAGGCCGCTGTGAGAAGGTCTATGTCGCAGATGATTGTCTGCGATGCCCTTTTGGCCAACAGCGACCGCCATTGGCGAAACTTCGGCATCATCCGCAATGTCGACACCCTGGAGATAAAACCTGCTCCGCTGTTCGATAGCGGCAACTGCCTGTGGTATAACGTACCAACTGCCGTGCTCGCAGCTGGGGAGTTTGGGTTTTCCGCTAAGCCGTTTGGGCCCGACCCTTCCGTCCAGCTGGCGCTTGCGGACTCGCTCGATTGGTTCGATTCATCGCGGCTCAACGGATTTGTTGATGAGGCGATCGAGATTCTTTCGCAGAGCAAATGGGCCACGGCGGAGGGTCGACTCGAGGCCATCCGCCGCGGCCTCGAGCGTCGCGTAATCGAGGTTGGTGCCGCTGTTGAGGTACTTCGACACGTGCAGCGATAAACCCGCGGCTACTTAAGTGCGCCGGCCACCGTGCCGCCGCCCAGGACGATGTCGCCGCGGTAGACTACGACTGCCTGGCCGGGGGCGATGGCTCGCTGCGGCTCGTCAAAAGTTAGCAGCATTTGTCCGTCTTCATCACGCGTAAGGGTTGCCGCCTGGTCTTTCTGTCGGTAGCGGTATTTGGCGCCCACGCGAATGCCGCCGGCATCCAGCTCGGCCTCCATGTAGTCGGCAGGGGCGCTCCAAATCCAGTCGTTGGCTGTGAGCGCTGTGGCCGTCAGGTCCTCGGCCTCGCCCAGATGCACAATGTTGTTGGCGGCATCGATGCCCGTTACGTACACGGGGTGCGCCATCGCGACGCCCAGGCCCTTGCGCTGGCCTATGGTATAGCGCAAGGCGCCATTGTGGCTTCCGACCACGCTGCCGTCGCGCCACACGATATCGCCCGGTGCAGCGGCGTGTCCGCAGCGGCGCTCGATATAGCCCGCATAGTCGCCGTCCGGGATAAAGCAGATATCCTCGCTCTCGGCCTTCTTGGCGTTGATGAAGCCCTGCTCGGCGGCAATGCGGCGCACATCGCACTCTTTGTCCAGCCCTGCCAGCGGAAAAATCGTGCGCGCCAGGCGCTCCTGCGTAAGCGAATACAAAAAGTAGCTTTGGTCCTTTTTGGGATCTTCGCCGCGATGTAGCTGCCAGGTGCCATCTGCCGCTTGGCTTGTTTTGGCGTAATGGCCCGTGGCGATATAGTCGCAGCCCATGTCCAGCGCCGCATCGAGCAGCGCACCAAACTTAATGTGGCGGTTGCAGATGATGCACGGATTGGGCGTCAGCCCCTCCTGGTAGGCGTTCACAAAGCGCTCGATCACGTTACGGTCGAAGGTTTGCTGCAAGTCGAGCACGTGATGGGGTATTCCCAGGCGCCCGGCGACGGCCTTCGCGTCAGCGATGTCGCGATCGACTTTGCTCATGCCCGTGACGGGATCGGGCGCGGGACAGGTGAGGCGCATGGTGGCACCGACACATTCGTAACCCTGATTTTTGAGCAGATACGCGGTCACGCTGGAATCGACGCCGCCGCTCATGGCGACGAGCACGCGCTTGTTGTGCATGGGGAGGTTCTCCTTGGTGGCATGTGGCCAAAAAAGAAAAGCGGCGCGGGAGGCTGGTTCCGCGCCGCAGACATTGTAGCAAGTTCGGACGACTCGTGGGGCGCCCTGATGGGATGGGCTCAAGCTGCCGGGAGAGAGGAGACCGGTTCATCCTGGGCTCAACCTATGGGCAACAGACCTTAGTCCTGGAAGAGTGCCGTGGATAGGTAGCGCTCGCCGGTGTCGGCGAGCAGCGCCACGATGGTCTTGCCCTCGTTCTCGGGGCGCTTG
>USFK01000176.1 GCA_900553935.1 uncultured Collinsella sp. | reverse complement strand
TTATTACATTTGCCACTGAATATGATTAAATAATGTGTATTTGAAAGATTTTTCACAACGACATCGCCGATAACGTGCCCGCCGAGACCATGGGCGCCATGGCCCACGCCGTCCAGGAGGTCGCCAAGGCCAAGGGTCTGGAGGACGGTTTCCGCGTCATTTCCAACAAGGGTGTCAACGCCGGCCAGACCGTCATGCACTTCCACATGCATGTCCTCGGCGGCAAGAACCTGGGCGAGAACCTCATCTGAGGACACGTAGCCCGTCGACTTGGCTGCCTTTGGAGTAATCTATGCAGCTTTCTCAACTCGAATACCTTCAAGCGGTAGCGAACTATGGCGGCGTGCGCAAAGCAGCTCGCGCCGTTCATGTGAGTCCGCAGGCCGTTTCGTCGGCAATCAAAAAGTTGGAATCTGAGTATCAGATTGTTTTGCTCGACCGATCGGCGGGGGAGGCTGTTTTGTCTCCGGCGGGCAGAGAATTTGCGCGTCGTGCACGCGTGATCCTGGCACAAGTCGACGATCTTAAAAAGTACGCCCAATCGAGGGACGACGGCGTCTCGCCCGACGGCCACTTCCGTCTTTACGCCCCCTGCCTTCAAGGGCGGGGGCGTCTCTTTTCCGAAAACTGGTACGACTCGTTTGAAAGCTCGCACCCTCAGATTCACCTTGATGTGTGGCATCAGCCAACGGCTACATGCTTTGAATCACTTGTGCTTGGCATTTCGGATGCGGCCATCTCATTTGAGGAACCAAGGAACAGTGTCCTTTCTTCGAAATACTTGGGTGAAAAGGAGCTCAAGGTTCTTTCGTGCCCAGCGGGTCATCAATCTGTGGGCGCTATGACCGTTCGTGAGTTACTGGGCGGCAGGTTAGCTGTTCCCATTAATTTGTCGCCCTGTCTCAATGCAATCAATCAATGCCCCGAAGCTCAGCTGGTTAATTTCCGCTTCCGCGACGTCGAATACGGAAACAGAGCGCAGGCTGAGTTTCTTCAAGCCGGGGGATTGATATTGGGTTTTTCTGGCTCTTCTCTCGCATCAGATGGATCGGAAGTGAGCGAGTGCTCCATTGAAGCCTCGCATGACGTAGCCTTGCCCATCTACTTCTGCTATCGGCAAAACTCCTGGACCGATCGACACCAGACGGTTTTTCTGCACCTATTGCGTCATCTTGCTTCGTGAGATTAATTGGCTTCGAGACGTCAAGTGATTATTGACGCCTTGCAACACATAGCTGACAGCTTTGCCCTCATGCTTTTCCAAGATTCCGATTTAGATTGCTGACTCTTGGAGGGCGGAGCATGAAAAACCGTACGGTTTTTCTTTATATGACGTTCGTTTTTCTGTCGAACTTCAGCACCATTTTGTATTTTCTGACGGTTTACCTTGAATTCGTCGGATTCTCGATGGTGGCGATTTCTAGCATGATGATTGCATATCAAGTGAGCAAGTTCATCCTCGAAGTTCCCACTGGCTATATTGCTGATAGGTTTGGACGAAAGGTGAGCGGCCTCGTTGGCATTGTGGGAATGCTTGGGTACTACGCCGCCCTGCTTCTCGTCCGATCTCCTCTGCTTTTAATCGGTGCGTTTGCTCTCAAAGGTTTTGCCGTTGCATGTCTGAGCGGATCCATCGAAGCGATTTACATTGACAGCGTCTCTCAGGACCAGCTCGTAAGACTTAATGTCGTTGAGCGATTTGTTTTCTATGCCTCTTATGCCCTCTCCGCTTGTGTGGGTGGTTTCATTTCGTCCGCTGGCACGTATCTCATTGGGCTTTCGGCAGATATCATCGCAATGGTGTTGACGTTGGTTGTCGTTATCTGCATTCCTGAGATGCGAAGAGGGGGCACTGCGGCGACACCTGAGCTTGGAATGAGCTCGAAGATGATTGGTGCTGCTATTACGGGTAATGGCGTTCTTCGGTCATCGTTCATCATGGACTGTTCTCAGGCATTTGCTTTTGTCGCCCTGGAAGATTTTTTCTCACCGTTGCTTGCAGGCCGCGGAATGAATGCCGTCGCTTCGGGCGTGACCATCGCGGTCCAGCTCCTTGTCTCCGCCTCCATAGGGTTTATTGTGCCCAGCGCGATTACTCGTGTCGACAAGGGCCGTTTTGCGCGTATTTGCGGCATCATTCGCTTAGTATTGACAGCTTTGTTTTTGATTCCCCTTACTCCGGTTAATTTGCTGCCCGTGTTCTATGTGCTGCAGACGGTTGCGTACTCGTTGTTTGCTCCAATTAAATACTCAATTTTTCAAAATGCTGCCGATTCTTCGATGCGCTGTTCACTGATTTCGGTTCAAAGCCAGATGGTGGCGGTGGGTGCCGTTCTTTTCTATCTGCTCAACGCTGTGTTGAGTAGCGTTGCGGGCATTCGAGTCGTATTGCTTGTCGCGCTCGGGATTTCTTCCCTTGTGTATATCCCCGCGCTCTTTCGTCTTACACGCCAAAGGTCATGAGTATTTGGGCACCGATAACTTATATATCAACGCAATAAACCCGAGCGCGAGGGCGTTTGGGTTTATTATTGAAGCGTATGTAACCTGGCGGCGCCACACCGCCTGTTAGTAGGGAGACACATGAACGTTCTGGTCGTCAACGCAGGATCTTCGACCCTTAAGTATCAGGTCATCGATACCAAGTCCCACAAGGTGTCCGCAAAGGGCTCCTGCGAGCGCGTCTGCTTTACCGGCGGCACCTTCACCCACGCTGCCAACGGCTCCAAGAAGGTGACCGAGAACATCGAGTTCCCCGACCACAAGGTCGCCATCGAGGTCGTCCTGAAGGACCTTGAGGCCAACGGCGTCAAGATCGAGGGTATCGGCCACCGTATCGTTCAGGGCGGTTGGTACTTCGGTGATTCCTCCCTCGTCGACGAGGACGTCCTCGCCAAGATCCGCGAGGTTGCTCCGCTCGCCCCGCTGCACAACAACCCCGAGGCCAACGTTATCGAGTACTGCCTGGAGCAGTATCCCGACCTGCCCAACGTCACGGTCTATGACACCGCTTTCCACTTCAACATGCCCGAGGTCGCCAAGACTTACGCTCTGCCCAAGGATGTTTGCGACAAGCTGCACATCCGTAAGTACGGCGCCCACGGCACCAGCTACCGTTATATCTCCAAGAAGGTCGCTGAGATGACCAACGGCGAGGCCCGCAAGGTCGTCGTGTGCCATATCGGCTCCGGCGCTTCCCTGTGCGCCATCGAGGACGGCAAGTGCATGGACACCACCATGGGTCTCACCCCGCTTGACGGCGTCATGATGGGCACCCGCTGCGGTTCCATCGACCCGGCTACCGTGTGCTACCTGCAGCGCGAGGGCGGCTACACCTTCGACGAGGTCGACGAGATGATGAACAAGAAGTCCGGCCTTTTGGCTGTGACCGGCGGCAAGACCAACGACTGCCGCAACGTCGAGGAGCTCGCCGCTGCTGGTGACCCCGAGGCCCAGCTCGCCTTCGACATGTTCGTCTACAAGATTGCCGCCAAGGCTGCCGAGATGGCCACTTCTATGTGCGGTATGGACACCCTGGTCTTTACCGCCGGCATCGGCGAGCACGCTCCGGCTGTCCGCGCCGGCGTTGCCGACCGCTTGGCCTTTATGGGCGTCAAGATGGATCATGCCCGCAAC
>USFK01000175.1 GCA_900553935.1 uncultured Collinsella sp. | reverse complement strand
CCCCATGCTGTGTACAGTGTCTTTGCCGGATGTTCGACCGCGCGCGCGAGGGCGTGCGCCGCGTGCTGGACGATGCCTGCGTCGCAACGGGCTGCACATATGACCTCGATTTTGCCGAGGGCTATCCGCCGGTCGATAACGACCCCGAGCTGTTCGCCCACATTGCGCCTGTCTTGTCCGAGCTGCAACTCGTGGATGAGCCTTTGCTGATTGCCGAGGACTTCGCTTTCTATCAGCGCCATCTGCCAGGTGTGTTCTTCCTCCTGGGTAGGGGCGTGCCGGAGGGACAAGATAATCCGATCGATTCGGATGGCTGTCCCGCCTATGCCACGAGCGCCCTTCACACTGATACCATGCTCTTTGACGAGGAAATCCTACTCAAAGGCCTCGATGTCTACAAACGATTGCTTGGCTTGGAGTGACGATGGAACGACGCCGACAGTCTGCCGTATATAGTCCGGGTGGATGCGGATGCGGTTTGCTGCTGCTTCCGGTCATCGCTGTGAGCATTGGCGTGATGTTTGTGTTTGCTGGGCTGGCTGCGGCGGCACTCGTACTGTTTATCACCGCCATCGGCGTGACGGTCTGGCTGTGCCGTTCTCGCGAGCAGCGCCGCGCCGACGGTAAGACCAATGTCGGCTGGGTCGTCTTCCTGATCATTGCGTACCTATTGAGCATCAGCTACCTGGTGTTCTTTGTCCTAATGATGATCAGTGCCTTTACCGGGAAATCCGTCACGGTGGGTTGATGCGCTGCCAGCAGACGGTCACGCAAAGTGCGTTTGCTCGGCGTCTGGATAGCTGCATTGGCCGTTTACCGCAACCTTAGCCCTCAGCTAATGAATTCAAGTTCAATCCTTTCTACGATGTGCTGTGTGCCGGCACGGTAGCCGGATCGTAGGAAGGATGAATAATGGCAAAAGAGGGAAAGAAGCCGATCGGCAAGATTGTCCTAGGCGTCATCGTGGTGCTGGTTATCGTCGGTGCCGTGGGCTCCATGGGTGGCAATTCAACCGATTCGTCTGCGAGCGATTCGGCAAAATCTGCCGAGACGACACAGCAGGCTGAGGAGCAAAAAGAACCGCAAGAACCGTATACCATTGCTGACGAGGCTGAAGACACCTCCAATCAGTTTGCCTATAAGATCACGGGCACGCTGACCAATAACACGGACAAGGAAAAGAGCTACATTCAGATTGAGTATGTTCTGTATGATGCCGATGGCAACCAGGTTGGAACGGCTCTTGCAAACACCAATCATCTGAAGGCGGGCGGCTCCTGGAAGTTCGAGGCGCTGGGTACGGTGTCTCCCGACCAGGTTGCTAGCTGGGAGCGTTCGGACGTAAGCGGTTTCTAGCATGTTGCATGCACTGGGGGAGGTGAAGTCGTATGCCCGATAAAAAGCTGACCGAGGAGTTGCTCAATGAGCTTCTCGATGCGCCGAACATCGATGGCTATATCAGGGAGCACGACTTTGCCGCCCCGTCGCTTTCGGACTACCTGAAGCAGCTGCTGCGGGAAAAGGGCTTGGAGCGTTCGCGCGTGGTGCGTATGGCCGACCTCAACGAGACCTTTGGCTATCAGATCTTTACTGGTTCGCGCAATCCGAGTCGCAATAAGGTGCTGCAGATTGCCTTTGCGATGGCGCTGACGCTCAAAGAGGCCAACCGTGCACTGACGGCTGCCGGGGTAAGCGTCCTTAACTGCAAGGATCGCCGTGATGCGATTATCATCTTTTGCATCGATCGCGGGTGCAGCCTCCAAAAGGTCAACGAGGAGCTGTATCGCTTTGGCGAGGAGACGGTGAGTTAGCGGCTGATATCTGAGCCGGCGGAGCTGCCGAACAACGATGCAAACGAACGGGGCGTGGATGCCATGGGGTGTCTGCGCCCTGCGCTATGATGGAGGCTATGGATACTCAGACCCCAACATATTTCGATGACGAGCTGACCGCAGCGCTTGCCGAGCACCTGGCGTCGCTCGATCGCGACGACAGCTATCGCGTGGAGCGTGTACTTAAGCGCTCGTCCGTTGAAACAACTGAGCTCGTGTACTTTGAAGGAACCGGCGGTGGTTCGCTCGGCCCCTTTGTCCGTAAACGCATCGATGCTTCGGCTCAAATCGGCGGGGCATACGAGCGTCTGTTTGCCGCTCAACGGGCGGGCAGGCGTTTTGAGCACCTGCCCAGAATCGTCGATTGCCGTCGTGTGGGCGACGAGCTTAACGTGGTTATGGAATATATCGAAGGGGAGACGCTCGGGGTGCTGGTGGACCGTCTGGGAGCCACCCCCGATTATGCATGTGAATTGTATCCTGCCCTTTGCGACGCCGTGGGCGAGCTCCATGCCGGTTTTGCAATGGCGGGGGAGACGTCGGCGCCGGTGATCCATCGCGACCTCAAACCGTCGAATATCATCGTGACAGGTGCGAGCCGTACGCTCGATGACGGCCTGACGTTTTCGTCGCTGGTGATTATTGACTTGGGGATCGCGCGCGTGTGGCGCGATGGCGCCGATGCAGACACCGTCAAGTTTGGCACGCGACCCTATGCGCCGCCCGAGCAGTATGGGTTTGGGCAGACGAGTGTGCGCAGCGACGTCTACGCACTTGGCGCCCTGTTGTTCTTCTGCTTGACGGGAATCGACCCTAAACCAGGGCTCGACATGCGCGAGCAATGCGAGGCGCGTGGCATTCCCACTCCACTTGCCGATGTCATCTGCATGTCGATGGCGCTCGACCCGGCTAAGCGTTTTGCGAGCGCGGAAGCGTTGGGACGGGCTACGCGCGCGGCATACGATCTGAGTCGCCCCGTGCGGCCTCCTGCTCCTGCGCCTGTCCGTACTCCAGACTCGGAGACGGTGTTGACGCCCCAAGGGCTCCAGAACCCCACAGGACTTCCTAGGCCTGCCGCCTCCGCTGCATGCGGCCTGCTCTCTCGCGTTCCGGAGTCTCTGGGCCGCATTTGGAATACGCTTGTCTGTTTCTCGCTGCTTGTGTTCTTTGCCGGAAGTCACTTTGCCGTCTTTCACCCCACGGGAGCAAACCAAAGCTACCCGACGTGGCTTCTCATAATCGAGTATTTTTTCTTTGTCGATGGCCTTATGGCGCTTATGCATTTTGCGCTGCTCGATAAGCGCCGTCTTCGTCGGCGATTCGCACTGCTCGACAGCTATCGCGGCATGAAACTCGCGAAACTCTGGCTCAAGGCATTGGGTGTGCTGCTCCTATGCATGATCGTCATAGTCGCGATTGCCAATGCGACCGGCGTCGTCGATACCTCCGCTACCTAAAAGAAAAGGGCCCCATTGGGGCCCTTTGCAGTTGCGCTTAGATGCGGTTCATCTGAGCGGCGACTTTGTTGTACCAGTCCTGCCACGTGGGCGGGCAGTACTTCTTGGCGGCTGCCGGGGTAAGCGTGGAGCCATAGTTGGCGCCCAGGTAGGCAACGTGGGCGGAGACACCCTCGCTCCAGCTGCCAAAGCTACGCCAACCGCCGCCGCGGGCACTCCAGCCCCAGGCGTTATAGGAGCCGGCGCAATAGAGGCCTTTGCTGCTCTCGATGCAGGCGATGGCGGGGGACCAACGGGGATCGACGCCGGTATTCCAGGCGGCGACGGCAAAGTTATAGCCCTGGCCTGCCATGGGGGAGCCGGCGAGGTAGTTGT
>USFK01000174.1 GCA_900553935.1 uncultured Collinsella sp. | reverse complement strand
CGACAAAAAGAAGCCGCCCCATTAACAGGGGCGGCATCAAGCAAGTCTATTTGCTAGCGTCCCTCAAGACCCAACGAGAACGCAGAAATGTAGTCCGGGGCTTACCCTTTCCCGAACGCGACCCTCGCGAAGCGCGTGAGCGGGCGGGAAAGGGTAAGCCCCGGGCGGACAATTAAATGCGTTACTCGGCAGCGGCCTTGAACTTGTTGTAGTTGATCAGGCAGCCGGCCTTGACGATGGCACGCTCCTCTGCCGTCATATCGGCAATGTAGAGCTCAATCTGCTCGACCGCACCATCGGCGCGCACCACGTAGGCGGCGATGTCCTTCAGGTCGCCATCGAGCGCGGCACGGATACCCGGCACAAAGACGTAATCGCCCACCTCAAAGTTGGGCTCGGCCTCCATCTGGAAGGGCACCATGCCCCAGTTCATCACGTTGGAGCGATAGCGCTTGGTGGCGTACTCGTGGACGATGTTGGCCAGGCCGCCAATTACGCGCTGGCAGCTCGCGGCCTGCTCGCGGGCGCTGCCGTCGCCAGGCTTCTTGGCGTAAATCATGGAACCGAACTCGGTCGCCTTGGCATCGGCCGCGACACCCGCGCCGGCCAGCGCCTCAAACACACCGGCAAGCTCGGCATCGAACGCCGCCAGGTCGCCCGCGGACTCGCCGGCAACGCGACGCTTCTCCACAGCGTCGACCTCCTTGGAGCGACCCACGTAGGCCGGGTCGCGGCGGCTCAGCGTAAACTCAGCCAGGCCCAGCGGGTTGGAGCGGAAGGAGCTCGTCTCGCCCGAGGGAATGAGCTCGTCGGTCGTGGTGACCGGGTCCATGATCTTGGAGCAAACCTTGAGCAGGATGTCGTCGCCGAGCGGCTCCATCGCGGGCCACGGCTTGATGTTGGGGCCTTCGACCAGCTCGTCGGCAGGCTCCGCCTTGCCAAAGCCCCAGTACACGCGCTTCTTGTACGGCGCGTCGTCAAAGGTGTACTCGCAGGCCTCGTCCCAAGTGTCCTCGGGCAGGTCGGTCGCCGGCGTCAGGACGCCGCCGTTGGCAGCCGTTGCCGCAATGGAGCGGGCGTCCATCAGGGCCACGGCGCTCAGCTGGCCATTACCCGGCTTGGAACCCTCGCGGTTGGGGAAGTTGCGCGTGGTGTGACGGATCGAAAGGCCGTTGTTGGCGGGCGTGTCGCCGGCGCCGAAGCACGGGCCGCAGAATGCCGTGCGCACGATTGCGCCGGCCTCCATGAGGTCGTAGATGTAGCCGCGGCGTGTAAGTTCGAGCGCCACGGGCTGGCTCGTGGGATAGACCGACAGCGAGAACTCGCCGCAGCCGGTATTGGCGCCCTTGAGCACGCGGGCAGCCTGGACCACGGAGTCATAGTTGCCGCCCGAGCAGCCGGCGATAACGCCCTGCTGCACGTGCAGCTTGCCGTCGACGATCTTGTCGAGCAGGCTAAAGTGCGTCTTGCCCTCGCCGATCTTGGCGGCCTCGAGCTCCACCTCGTGCAGGATGTCCTCGAGGTTCTCGTTGAGCTCGTCGATCTCAAAGCCGTTGGAAGGATGGAACGGCAGTGCGATCATGGGCTTGATGCTCGACAGGTCGACCTCGACGCAACCGTCGTAGTAGGCGACATCGGCGGGCTTGAGCTCGCGATAGTCGTCGCCGCGGCCGTGCATGGTCAAAAACGCGTGCGTGTCCTCGTCGGTGGCCCAGATGCTCGACAGGCAGGTGGTCTCGGTGGTCATGACGTCAACGCCGTTGCGGTAGTCGGTCGTCATGCTCGCGATGCCCGGGCCCACAAACTCCATGACATTGTTCTTGACGTAGCCCTTGGCAAAGACGGCGCGAATGATGGCGAGCGCCACGTCGTGCGGGCCGACGCCGGGGCGCGGGGCGCCCGTGAGGTAGATGGCCACGACGCCGGGATAGGCGACATCGTAGGTGTCGCGCAGCAGCTGCTTTGCCAACTCGCCGCCGCCCTCGCCCACGGCTATGGTACCCAGGGCACCATAGCGGGTGTGCGAGTCGGAACCCAGGATCATCTTGCCGCAACCGGCGAAATTCTCGCGCATAAAGGAGTGGATGACGGCGATGTGCGGCGGAACGAAGATGCCGCCGTACTTCTTGGCAGCGGAGAGGCCAAAGACGTGGTCGTCCTCGTTGATGGTGCCGCCCACGGCGCACAGCGAGTTATGGCAGTTGGTGAGCACGTAGGGCAGCGGGAACTGCTCCATGCCCGAGGCGCGCGCCGTCTGGATGATGCCGACAAAGGTAATATCGTGGCTCGCCATGGCATCGAAGCGAATCTTGAGTGCCTCGGGGTCGCCGGACGTATTGTGTGCCTGGAGGATCGAATACGCGATGGTGCCACGCTTGGCATCCTCGGGCGTCTGCGTAATACCGTGCTCAGCAGCCTCGGCCGCAGGCACAACCTCGCTGCCACGGCGCAGGTAGATGCCGTCCTCGTACAGCTTGACCATACTGTCTCCCACTCTGCCCAAAAGATTTGGGCGCATAGCATACATTCGTTCAATATCGTGCCATAGAACGGTTGCCAGTGGGCTACGAATCTGCACGTTCACTTTATCTCAGTAAAGCAAAGAACGAGTTGGGTGCCGGGGGCAGACTTAGACGCCGAAATGACGAGAGTGGATAATCTCCCACTTTGAGCCTGCAAACAGGCCAAAAACAGGAGATTATCCACTCTCATTCTGCGGGCACTCATTTAAGTCTGTCCCCAATGAGTGCCCGGCAGCGTCGGCGGAGCTATAGGTCGCTACCCGTACCTAGCAGCTTGCGCATGACTTGCTCGGGGTTGACCGAGCCATCGCGCGGGGCCAGGGCGGTGATCTTCTTCTGCATCTTGTACTCGTGCAGCTCATCCTCGAGCTGGCGCACGCGAGCGCGGAGCTTCTCGTTCTCACGCTCGCGCTCCTCGGCACGCTCCTTCATATCGAGGATGCGCACCACGCCGGCAAGGTTGATGCCCTCGTCGGTCAGTTGGTTGATGAGTTCCAGACGCTCGATATCGGCACGCGAATACAGGCGCGTGTTACCGCCCGAGCGCTGAGGATTCACCAGGCCCTTGGACTCGTAGACGCGCAGAGTCTGCGGATGCATGCCGGTCAGCTCGGCCGCCACGCTGATCATGTACAGCGGTTTGTTCCTATTGTCCTCGGCCATGCTACCTGACCCCTTTCCGTCTCGTTATCGTCCATCATAAGCCCGCGGGCGCGGGCGTGCGCCGCGACCGCCCTAGTACGTCGCCTTGTAACGATTGACCTTCTCGCGATAGTCGCGCGTGTCGGCCTCGCGCAGCTTGGTCATGGCATCGCGCTCATCGTCGGACAGGTTCGTGGGAACCTGCACCTTGATCTCGACGAGCAGCGCGCCCGTGCGGCCACGGTGCTTAACATCGGGCGCGCCCATCTCCTTAAAGCGGAACTTCTTGCCCGTCTGGGTACCCGCGGGCACCTTCAGACGAACCGTCGCACCGCCGGGCGTCGGCACATCCACCGTGCAGCCGAGCGCCGCCTCATAGACCGAGATCGGCACCTCCATGGTCACGTCGGCACCTTTACGCTTAAACAGCGGATGCTCCTCCACATGCGTGGTCACGACCAGGTCGCTGAAAATACTCTTTTACCCTTAAATTTGAATAAAATAAAATCATTA
>USFK01000173.1 GCA_900553935.1 uncultured Collinsella sp. | reverse complement strand
TGATGTTTGCGTTCCGCAAAAGCTTCGTCAGGCTCGGCGGCACGCTGTTTGCCGGGGAACGGGTTTCGGAAGTGAAGCCCTCCGGCAAGGGCTATGCCGTCGTCTGCGGAGGCCGGACGCTGGAATGCGGCAAGGCCGTGCTCGCCGCCGGGCTCGGCGTCCGCAAGCTCGCGGCGCAGCTCGGCGCGGACATGCTCGCCATCTCCACGGGCGTCCGCAACGTCGCCCTCAACTACGGCACGCCCATGCAGCGGCCTCTGCACGGCGTCCCCGTCTCCGAAATGGAACGCTATCTAGCCGAGGGGCACTTCCCCGCCGGAAGCATGGGCCCCAAAATCAAGGCCGCCGTGGACTTCATCCGCAACGGCGGCACCGAAGTGATCATTACCAGCCCCGAATTCCTCAACGCCGCGCTCACGCAGGGCGTGGGGACACATATTACCAGAGAGTAACAGGAGCGTCTCATGGACAAGACCCGCATCCGCGACTATATCGGCCAGCTCGCCCGCCGCGACTATCGCCGCATGTACCTGAACGATTTCTTCCTGACGTGGGAGAAGACGGACGACGAAATCGCCGCCACCTTCCTTGTGGCGGAAATCCTGCGCGGCCTGCGCGAAGCCAACATCTCCTGTCGGATGTTCGATTCCGGGCTCGGCATTTCCCTGTTCCGGGACAACTCCACCCGTACGCGGTTCAGCTTCGCCAGCGCCTGCAACCTGCTCGGCCTTGAAGTGCAGGATCTCGACGAAGGCAAATCGCAGATTGCCCACGGCGAAACCGTGCGCGAAACCGCGAACATGATTTCCTTCATGGCCGACGTCATCGGCATCCGCGACGACATGTACATCGGCAAGGGCGACGCCTACATGGCCGAGGTCTCCGAGTCTGTCCAGCAGGCCTACGAGGACGGCGTTCTGGATCACCGTCCCACGCTCATCTCCTTGCAGTCCGACTCCGATCACCCCACGCAGTCCTCTGCCGACATGCTCTACCTCATCAACGAGTTTGGCGGCCTCGAGAACCTCAAGGGCAAGAAGGTTGCTGTCACCTGGGCCTACTCGCCCTCTTACGGCAAGCCGCTGTCCTGTCCGCAGTCGCTGATCAGCCTGCTGCCCCGTTTTGGCATGGACGTCACTTTGGCCCACCCCGAGGGCTACGACCTCATGCCCGAGGTCGTCGAGCGCGCCAAGGGCTACGCCGCCGAGTCCGGCACCACCTTTAAGCAGGTCAACACCATGGCCGAGGCCTTCGAGGGCGCCGACATCGTGATCCCGAAGAGCTGGGCTCCGTTTGCCGCCATGGAGAAGCGCACCAACCTGTACGCCGAGGGCGACGACGCCGGCATCGCTGCACTCGAGAAGGAGCTGCTCGCTCAGAACGCTACGCATCAGGATTGGTGCTCCACGACCGAGCTCATGGAGAAGACCGCCAACGGCCAGGACACCATCTTTATGCATCCGCTGCCCGCCGACATCTCTGGTGTCTCTTGCGAGCACGGCGAGGTCAACGCCGACGTCTTCGACATGCACCGCGTGGGCATGTACAAGGAGGCCAGCTACAAGCCGTACGCCATCGCAGCCATGATGTTCCTGCAGAAGGTTGCCGATCCCGCCGCTACCCTCAAGGCCCTCGACGAGCGCAACACCGCCCGTTGGTTCCAGGCCTAAAGCTGGGTTGAGGTAAGCCATGTAAAGGGGGCGCTCTGCCAACCGGCGGGGTGCCCCTTTTTGCATCGTGGGCGTGCGGGATAAGCGCTTTCGATGTAGATGCCCCGCGACGCGAGTTATGGGTACGATGGTTTCAGGGGAGGTATCGCCATGAAACTTGGTTGCGTGATTATGGCTTCGGGCGAGGGCAAGCGATTTGGCTCTAACAAGATGCTCGCCGATATCTATGACGAGCCGCTGATTGCCCGGACCATTGATTCGGTTCCCCGGGGCTTTGACGTTGTGGTTTCGACGCGTTGGCCCGAGGTCGCTCGGATTTGCGAGGATAAGCATTGCCCGTGTGTGCTGCACGATGGCGAGCTGCGCAGCGAAAGCGTCCGTGCGGGGCTTTCGTGGGGAGTCGAACGCAACTGGAAAGGTTGCCTCTTTTTGCCGGGCGACCAGCCGCTCGTGAGTTCGGATTCTTTTGAGGCTATGGTTCGTGCATTTGACGAGCGTGGCCGCAAGCATCCGGTGCGCCTTGCGTGCAACGGTGAGCCTTCGAGCCCGGTGATCTTTCCGGCGGAACTGTTCGATGCACTTATGTGTCTTGAGGGTAAGGACGGCGGCGGTTCGATCCTCAAGGACCGTGCCGACGTGGTGCTGGTCGAGGCGCGTGCCTACGAGCTGTGGGACGTCGATACCGTCAAAGGACAGCGACGCATAACGGAGCATATCGCCGCCTGCTCGTATTTTGATCGCGTGGCCAACTGCATCAATCAATAAGGAGCAATTATGATCATCATCAAAAACGGCGCACTCGTGACGCCCCAGGGGCTTCGCCGCGCCGATCTTGTCATGGAGGGCGACAAGATTGTGCGGATTGCCGCGGCAATCGAGCCGGGCGAGGGCGATACCGTCGAGGACGCCACCGACTGTTGGGTGTTTCCCGGCTTTATCGACGGCCACACGCACATGCAGTGCTGGACCGGCATGGATTGGACAGCCGATAGCTTTGAGACCGGCACGCGCGCGGCTGCCTGCGGCGGCACGACGACCATTGTGGACTACGCGACGGCCGATCGCGGCGTGACCATGCCCGATGCCTTGGTCGAGTGGCATCATCGCGCCGACGGCACCTGCACCGCCAACTATGCCTTCCATATGGCGCTTGCCGAGTGGAATGAGCGCAACCGCGCCGATCTTTCGGCCATGCGCGAGGCGGGCGTGTCGTCGTTTAAGACCTACTTTGCCTACGACCATCTGCGCCTGGACGATGCCGAGACGCTCGAGGTGCTGGAGGAGCTCAAGCGCGTGGGCGGTATCCTGTGCGTGCATTGCGAGAACGGCACGTTGGTCAACGCGCTGCAGAAGCGCGTGTTTGAGCAGGGTATCCACGGGCCCGAGGGCCATGCGCTCAGCCGTCCAGACGTGTGTGAGGCCGAGGCCGTGAGCCGCCTGCTGTATCTGGCGCACTTGGCCGGGGACGCTCCGGTCAACGTGGTGCACCTTTCGACCAAGCTGGGGCTCGAGGCCATTCGCGCTGCCAAAGCGCGCGGGCAGAAGAACATCTATGTCGAGACATGCCCTCAGTATCTGATGCTCGACGACACGTGCTACTTGGAGCAGGGCGAGGACGGCTTTGCGGGCGCCAAGTACGTGATGAGTCCGCCGCTGCGCCATGCCGGCGACCGTGCGGCACTGCGCGAGGCGCTTGTGGCCGGCGAGATCGATACGATTGCGACCGACCACTGTAGCTTTAACCTGCACGGGCAAAAGGACCGCGGGCGCGACGACTTCCGCGCGATTCCCAACGGCGGACCCGGCGTGGAGCATCGTCCCGTCGCGATCGCTACGAGCTTTGAGGGACAGCTGGGTCCCGAGGATCTGTGCCGCCTGATGAGCGAGAACCCGGCGCGCGTCTTTGGCATGTATCCGCACAAGGGCTGTCTTGCCGAGGGCGCCGATGCCGACGTGTGCGTGTGGGATCCCAAGGCGCGCTGGACGATTAGCGCCGCGACGCAGCATCAGGCCGTGGACTACACGCCGCTCGAGGGCTTTGA
>USFK01000172.1 GCA_900553935.1 uncultured Collinsella sp. | reverse complement strand
AGGGCGTTTATCTGCGTCTGCACGTTGTCTTTGGTTATAACGTTCTGCTTGTCGAGGGGCGGCGGCGGAACGTTCTAGCGAGCGCTTGCTTTGGGGTGGATCTTTCTGGGCGGTTGCCAGGGAAGATTCATCCCATTTTTGTGCATCGAAACGGGTCAAACTTTCCGCTGCGGACCTTCGCGCAAGGGACAGTGGACAAAAAATGCCAAATATGAGTACTGTTGCTGCGTTGGTCACATATGTTTGCACATAATAATGGGCTCCTAATGAGAGTACTTCTCGTTAGGAGCCCATTTTATTGAACATTTGGGGAGTTATGTCAGCTCGTGCAGCTGGTCGTCATGCCTATAAGCATCAAAAATGCCCCAAATCGCTGCTACTAAAAAGGTAACAGTACTCATATTTGATGTTTTTTGACCAGGGCTATCTACAAACCCCCTAGGCCACTCATTGGGGACAGACTTAAATGACTAGTTGTTGGGGATCAGTCATTGGGGACGTTCTTAAATGACCAGGTGTGGCTGCTTGGGCTAGGCTGTTAGGTCGAGTTCGTAGAGAAAGCTTTCACGCGGCATGTCGTGACGACGCTCTTCGCGGTTAGCGCGGTGCGTGGCCGTGCGCTTAAAGCCGTGCAGCTCGTAGAACTTCCACGAGCAGTTGGAGTCGGTGTACAGGTGCGCCCTTGTCGCCCCGCGCGAGGAAAGGTACGAGACAGCGGCATCGAGCAACACCGAGCCAACGCCCAGGCCATGGACATCGGGATCGACGGCGAGCAGCGTGACTTCGTTGTCGTGCGGCAATGGGCTGCTCTCGAGCAGGCGGTTGTTGGTTCGGATGGTTGCGCGCACAAACGAGAGATACTCGGCGCAGGCATCGGGCTCCAGTTCGCGCATCTGCGACAGCAACGCGCGTTCGGTATCCATCCAATGCTCGTTGATAGTGACGCCGGGGCTCTGTCCTGCGCGTGCAAGCGCAATGCCGCGCGCCTCGCCGTCAATTACCGCAACCTGCGAAAACGTCGAGGACGAAAGGCAATAGGCGAGGTCGCATGCGGCCTCAAGGCGGTTGTACTCATCGTTATCCGAATTGTTATGCCAAAGCTGCTGCAGAATCAGCGCGATGGCGTCGAAGTCTTCGGTATCAAACGGTCGGTAGAGAACCCGCGAGACCATGGTGCCTCTTTCTTTTGCGGATGCATATCGAGCACAGTTCTACCACGCTATTGGCATCTAATTATGGTGCCCCTGTGTTCCATGAACTCACCGTGCCCGGTGCCGTGCCCATCCCCTCTGCTCGCAAACTTTTTCTGCACATGCGCCCGTTGCGGGGTGCATCGATGCGCTCGATGCGCTACATTGAATCAGTATTTTCAATGCCGCTGCGCGAGCGCTGCAGATCGACGTATCACCGACTCACAGAGCACGGCGGCGTACCAGACAGGAGGACTGCATGGGATCTGATGTGAAGATCGCACGCGCGTTGATCTCGGTTACCGATAAAACGGGCGTCGTCGATTTCGCACGGACGCTGGTCGATGACTTTGGCGTCGAGATCATCTCTACGGGCGGCACGGCTCGTGCCATCGAGGACGCGGGCGTTCCCGTAACCCCCATCGAGGAGTTCACGGGCTATCCCGAGATGATGGACGGCCGCGTTAAGACCCTGCACCCCAAGGTTCACGGCGCGCTGCTGGCCCGCCGCGATTCCGAGCAGCACATGCAGGAGGCCGCTCAGCACGGCATTAAGCTGATCGACTTGGTCGTCGTCAACCTGTACGAGTTCGAGAAGACCGTCGCCAACCCCGAGGTCACCTTTGCGGATGCCATCGAGCACATCGACATCGGTGGTCCCTCCATGCTGCGCTCCGCTGCTAAGAACGCCGCGAGCGTTACCGTCATCTCCGACCCGGCCGACTACGATGCCGTCCTAGCCGAGATGCGCGAGACCGGCGGTTGCACCACGCTTTCCACCCGTCGCCGTCTGCAGGTGAAGGTCTACCAGACTACCGCCGCCTACGACACGGCTATCTCCCGTTGGCTTGCCGCCCAGGCAAGCGACGTGGCGGACACCTCTGCCAAGCTCGAGATTTCGCTGGAAAAGGTCGACGACCTGCGCTATGGCGAGAACCCGCAGCAGAAGGCCACGGTCTATCGCTTTGCCGAGGGCTGCGAGAACACCGCGAGCTCTCAGTTCCCGCTCGTGGGCTCCGAGCAGATCCAGGGCAAGCCGCTCAGCTACAACAACTATCTGGACGCCGACGCCGCTTGGAACCTGGTCCGCGAGTTCGACGAGCCGGCCTGCGTGATCCTCAAGCATCAGAACCCCTGCGGTTCCGCCGTTGCCGAGGACATCACGGCCGCCTACGACCGCGCTTTTGCCTGCGATCCCAAGAGCGCCTTCGGTGGCATCATCGCCTGCAACCGTGAGGTTCCCTTTGAGCTGGTTGAGCATTTCGCCGACCAGAACAAGCAGTTCGTCGAGGTCATCATCGCCCCGAGCTATACCGCCGAGGCGCTCGAGCGCATGGCCAAGCGCCCCAACCTGCGCGTGCTGGCTACCGGCGGCGTGGACCACGGTGCCCAAGTGGAGCTGCGCTCCATCGACGGCGGCATGCTGGTGCAGGAGGTCGACCACGTGACCGAGGATCCCGCGACCTTCACGTTCCCCACCGACCGCAAGCCCACCGACGCTGAGATGGCCGAGCTCGAGTTTGCCTGGAAGGTCTGCAAGGGCGTTAAGTCCAACGCCATCTTGGTCTCCAAGGGTAAGGCCGGCATTGGCATGGGCCCGGGTCAGCCTAACCGCGTTGACTCTGCACTGCTTGCCTGCGAGCGCGCCGAGGATTTCTGCGAGCGCGAGGGCGTAGAGAAGGGCGGCTTCGCCTGTGCAAGCGACGCGTTCTTCCCGTTCCGCGACAACGTCGACGTGCTTGCCGCGCACGGCGTGACCTGCATCATCCAGCCCGGCGGCTCCAAGCGCGATGACGAGAGCATCCAGGCCTGCAACGAGCACAATATTGCGATGGTTTTCACGGGTGCCCGCCACTTCCGCCATTAAGTAGGGAGGTGGCGCTGCGGCTTGCCCAACCACCGCACCTTGCCGCTCATTCGTCGCTCGCGTACCCAAGTACGCGTCGCTCCTCTTTCACGGCAATCTGCGGCACCTGGGCAACCCTCGCCGACCTGTTAGGTTGACTGGGGAGGATGGGATGTTATCTCGTCCCTTGGACCGCCTCGCTTCTAAAATAATCTCTGCAAAAGACGGCCGCTCCGTTTGGAGGGCCGTCTTTTTGGTATAAGAGGACGGAATGACTAACACGAAAGGTATGACCATGCCCCAGATTGATGATGCAGAGCTGTTTGGCAATGCCGAGGACCAGCGTGCGTACGAGGACTTTTGCGCCAATCAGGAGGCGGTCGAGAAGTTTACGCTCGACAAGCCCGCGCTTATCTGCCGTTGGCGCATGTCCAACAAAAAGGTGCCCATGCTCAACCGTCACATTCGCGCGCTGTCCGAGCGCTTGGTGCAGGGCGAGCCGCTTACCCATAACATGCTCAGCTGGGCCAAGCAGCACGTTGAGTGGTCGCTTGCCGAGGGCGATTACACCGCGCACGACGGCGTGCTCATGCTGGTGATCGACGTTAACGGCAATGCCGCCATGACGGTGGGTGAGTACGAGCCGCTGGCCGATACTTCGGCCAAGGCGCTGCGTGCCCGCTCCGCCGAGGCCC
>USFK01000171.1 GCA_900553935.1 uncultured Collinsella sp. | reverse complement strand
GCAACATCGCTGTGACCTCCCAGCTTGTCGAGGATGTTGACAAGACGGTGTCGGCGCTGGTCAAGGCAACTGGAATCGATAAAAAGACCTGCCGCAAGCTCGTTGAGTCCGATGGAACCTGGGTGTATATCAAGCGCCAGGTGGACGAAGACGACGCCGCGGCGCTGGAGAAGAAGAACCTGCCCGGCGTGCTTTTTGAGCAGGCCATGAAGCGCGTGTATCCATACGGCAATCTGGCATCGCAGGTGCTGGGTGTAGTGAACGTAGACAACGACGGCTTGACGGGTCTCGAAAAGCAATACAACAAGCTTCTGACCGGCACGAACGGTTCTCTCGTACGCGAGCGCGCGAGGGACGGCAGCTATATCGCGGGCGGTGCCTATAAAAAGGTGGCTGCGGTCGACGGCGTTGATCTCGTGACGACGCTCGACGTCAATATCCAGCGTGCGGCCGAGGATGCCCTGGCAGAGGCTGTCGAGAAGACAAAGGCCAAGAACGGCTCGGCGCTGGTCACCGATCCTACGACAGGCGAGATCTTGGCAGCCTGCTCGTATCCGACCTACGACCAGACCAATTTGGAAAACGCCAAGACCGAGGATATGAACCTGCGCCTGGTCACCGACGCCTACGAGCCCGGCTCGGTCTTTAAGACGCTCGTGGCGGGCGCCGGCTTCGACTTGGGTGTCGTGCGGTCGAGTACGTCGTTTGAGGTGCCGGCGAGCATCAAGGTGGGCGACGATACCGTCACCGATGCCGACAAGCGCGACTACGCCATGACCATGGATGTGCGCGAGATGATGCGCCGTTCGTCCAACGTGGGATTTGTCCTGGTGGGGCGCAAGATCGGTGCCGACGACTTTGCCGCCTATGTGGACAAGTGGGGCATCGGTCACAGCTCTGGTGTCGATTTTCCGGGCGAGAGCCTGGGCATCGTCAAGGAGCGTGACCAGTATGACGGCGCCACGCTGGGCTCGATGAGCTTTGGACAGGCGCTGTCTGTCTCGCCGATTGAGATCGCACGTGCCGTGGGCGGCATCGCCAACGGCGGCGTGATGATGACCCCGCACTTCTATAAGTCCAGCAAAGGCGACGAGAAGGACTGGGGCGAAGGCGAGCGCGCGATTTCGGAGGACGCCGCATCCCAGGTGACATCGTGCATGCAGACGGTCGTGTCGGAGGGAACGGGCGTTGGCGGCGCGGTTGACGGCTATGACGTGGCGGGTAAGACCGGTACGGCCGAACGTGCCGACGAGAACGGCGGCTACCTCAAGGAGAACTACATGTCGTCCTTTATGGGCTTTGCACCGGCACAATCGCCCAAGGTGCTGTGCTATATCACGCTCGACGGAACGCCGAGCGGCTCAGATGCCGCTGCGGTGCCGTTCCAGTCCATTATGGCCAACGCGCTCGACGTGCTGGGTATCCCACACACGAAGTAGGGGGTTACAATCTTTGGGGCGTGGTTTGTTGTCCCATATGAGGGGTGTTCACATGCCCTGCACCACGCATGCGAGGCGCTGGGATACAATACGCCGATAGCATTATTTAGGTTTACAGGGGAGCTGCAATGATAGAGATCGCCGTCAACAACCTCGCGGCCGCAACAGGGGCCCGAACCGTGACGGGAGAAGTCGATCGGGTATGCCGCGGGTGCGTTATCGACTCGCGCCAGGTCGAGGAAGGGACGATTTTCGTCGCCTTTCCCGGTGAAAACGTCGACGGCAATGATTTTGCTTCCCGTGCCGTCCAGTCGGGTGCCGGCGCCGTCGTGATGACGCGTGAGCCCGAGGCCGAGCTGGTCTCGCTGGCGCAGGACAAGGGCTGTGCCATCTTGCTGACCGATGATCCCGAGGAGTTTCTGCTGCGTTTGGCGCACGCGTATCGCCTGGAGCTTGGCTGCCTGGTCGTTGGCATTACCGGTTCCATCGGCAAGACGACGACCAAGGACGTTCTCGCTGCTGTGCTCGCCAAGCGCTATCGTGTCTGGGCCACCAAGGGCAATTTCAATAACCTGATCGGCATGCCGCTCACGGTGCTTTCCGCTCCGGCCGATACCGAGGTCCTGGTGCTCGAGATGGGCATGAACCATTTCCACGAGATCGAGCGCCTGTCCCAGTCCGCCAATCCCAACCTTGCCATCGTGAGCAAGATCGGCACCTCTCATATCGGCATTTTGGGCAGCCGCGAGAACATCGCCCGCGCTAAGGCCGAGATTGTCCAGGGCATGTGCGCCGCCGGCGACTATTTGCCGCTGCTGGTTTTGGGCGGCGAGGACGATTTTACGCCGTTCATTCGCGATACGTTCGCCCGGCCTGCTGGTATCGACGTGATGCTGGCCGGTGTCTCTGACGATGATGAGGTCCGCGCCCGCGACGTTCGCGTTGATGACGAGGGCCGTCCGGTCTTTACGCTCGATTTTGGTCAGGGCGAGACAATCGATACCATGCTTGCCATCCCCGGCGTGCAGTCCGTTCCTAATGCCGTTAAGGCCGCCGCGGTTGCCTATCGCCTGGGCGTGACGCCCGAGCAGATCGATGCTGCCTTTAGGGGTCTTACGATCACCGGGCACCGCCAGGAGATCAAGCGCGCCAAGAGCGGTGCACGCATCATCGACGATTCCTATAACGCCAGCGCCGAATCGATGGCAGCCGGCCTCGATCTGCTGTGCTCGCTTTCATGCACGGGGTCTCGCATGGCGATCCTGGGCGAGATGGGCGAGATGGGCGATGAGGCTCCTCGCATGCATGAGCTCGTGGGCGCCTATGCCGCCGCCAAGAAGCTCGACATGCTGGCGTGCGTGGGTGGTGAGCTGGCCCAGCTTATGGCCGATGCCGCACGCATGATGGGCATGGACGAGGACCGCATCCAGGTGTTCTCCGATTATCAGCAGGTGCTCGACCGCATGGGCGGCGCGCTTGAAAAACATGATGTTGTACTGGTCAAGGGTTCCCGCTTTGTTGAGCTCGACCGCTTTGTGGAAGGTGTGTGCTAGCCCATGTTCGGCAATCCCTCGTATCCAACGTATCAGGCTTTTTTGGGGCTTGGCATCGCCGCAGCCATTGCGCTGCTGCTCATGCCGTGGTGGATCAAGCTGCTCAAGGTCGAGGGTATCGGCCAGCAGGTTCGTGCCGACGGCCCCAAGCGTCATTTGGTTAAGCAGGGAACGCCCACCATGGGTGGCGTTGTCATCCTCGTCGCGATCTCGCTGACCTGCCTGCTGATGGGCAAGCTCACCACCGAGCTCGTACTCGTACTGCTCGCCACGCTGGCGACCGGCGTGCTGGGCCTGATCGACGACCTGACCTCCGTTACGCATGGGCGCTCGCTCGGTCTGACGCCTCATGCCAAGATGATCGGCCTAACCATTATCTGTGTCACCTTTACGGTACTTGCCGTCAACTGGTGCGGCGTCGCCCCCGAGATTCGTTTTCCCGGTGGGTTGACGATCGACCTTGGCGTGCTTTCGACCACCATCTGCGGCTATTCGTTCCCGTGGCTCTATATTGTCTTTTGCTGGCTGATGATTGCCGGTCTTTCTAATGCCGTGAACCTGACCGATGGCCTTGACGGTCTTGCTGGCGGCACCTCCATGATCGCCATGCTCGCCATGGCTGCCATGGCGTTTTTGCACGGAGACGTGAACCTGTCCATCTTCTGTACCGCGTGTGCCGGTGCCTGCTTGGGCTTTCTGTGGTTCAACTGCTATCCGGCGAGCATCTTTATGGGCGATACCGGCTCGCCTGCTCTGGG
>USFK01000170.1 GCA_900553935.1 uncultured Collinsella sp. | reverse complement strand
GGAAGTAGCAGCCGTGTCCCCATTACATAAAAAATAATCAGCCCCCGCAGATCGAAACGGTCGAGAGGGCCTTGCCCGGCGGGGTGGCTTTGTCTGGGGAAGTTCGCGAAGCCCACTTCCAAAACCAAGCACCCCACCCCGTCCCTCGTCCATATGTTCTTCCGCTGGGCGAGCCATAGACGCCGCGCACCGATAGGGTAAGGCAGTGGCTTGAAATTGGTGCTATATTCAGCTTGAGTTGTTTAATGCTAGTACGGGAGGCTGATATGGGGCTGTTCAAGAAGAAAAACCCGCAGGATGCCTTTGATCCCGATGTGTTTACCATCACGGATACGATTTTGGACCCGCCGCGGTTTACGTTTTTGCCGGCTATCTACCAGGATGCCACGCGTCGCAAGTGGGCCGTGCATCAGCGTGGTGCAGAGCCTAAGATTTTTGACTATGCGGACGTGTTGCAGTGCGAAGTAGCCGAGGCGGGCGATCCGGAGGCCGAGGAAGTGACTTCAAAACAGGAATTTGCCCAGCGTATCCTGGCAAATCCTGCCAAGGCGGCGAAAATAAACGCTGCCAAGCGTAATATGTGTCTTGGTATGGGCGTTGTTGTGGCGGTTCAGACGGGAAAAGACGAGGTTTCCAAATTAGAGATTCCCGTTATGACCGACGAAGTCAAACGCGATTCAAGTCTATATAAGTCGTATCGGAATGTCGCCGAGAAGATCAAGGCCGAATTTGATGCCATGGGAGGGCTGGCCTAATTTTGGCGGCATACGTTTCTGAATGAGGAGTCTGTGCAATGGCAGGCGAATCTTATGCAATTCCCCCCAAAGATCGTGCTGTTGAGGGAATTCTTTGGTATATCCAGCACCATCAGCTTGCCGGCGGGGATCGCCTGCCGGCCGAGCGCGTGCTGTGCGAAGAGATTGGCGTTTCGCGTACAGCGTTGCGTGCCGGTATCACGCGGCTCATCTCGTGTGGAACGCTCGAGAGCCGTCGCGGATCGGGTACGTATGTGTGTCCTCCCAAGCCGCTAAACATCTTTCAGGAAACGTATAACTTTTCCGATGCTGTGCGGACTGCCGGTCTGCACCCCTCTTCTCGTCTGGTTTCCACCGGGACCATCGAGGCGGATGAGGCGCTTGCCGACAAGCTTGGGGTGTCTGTAGGCGCTCCTTTGCTCCGCATGCAGCGCGTTCGACTTATTGAGGGCGAGCCGGCGTCAATCGAGACCGCTCACGTTAACCTGTCCCTGTGCCCATCGCTTACCGAGCACGATTTTGAGTGCGAGAGCCTTTACGATGTCTTGCTCAAAGAAGGCGGCGTGCGTGTTGAGCATGGACGTGAGCATATCTCTATCTCGCGTTTGAACGTCGAAGAGGCCGAGCTGCTCCAGCAAGAAGAGGGAACGCCGGTGTTCTATGAGAGCTCGATTGAATTTGATAAGGACATGCGTTTTGTGGAGCATTGCAAATCGGTGATTTTGCCCACAAAGTTTCGCTTTGCCGATAACGGCGAAGAGAACGGCATGAGGAGCGTGGCAGGTGAACAATGGCTGAAACAGTAGATGCCACCCCGGTTTATATGCGCATTCGACGCCGCATCGAGGAGCGTATCGAGCGCGGTACATATCCCACGGGTTCCATGATTCCGTCCGAAAAAGACCTCGCCGAGGAATTTGGTACGACACGCTTGACCATCCGAAGCGCTGTCGATGAGCTGGTTCGGCGCGGGCAGATTCGCCGTGTTCGGGGGAAAGGTGCCTTTGTGGCGCAGAAAGTACCTGCTTTTTTTGAACGCACGGGCGGTTTCCGTGAATCGGTCCGTGCTTCGGGCGGCGAGCCGTCCGTCCGTATTCTCGCACGTTCCAAGCGTTATGCGGGGCCATACTACGCTGACCTGTTTGGCATCGCCGAGGACGACCTGCTCTATTCCATTCGACGCCTGAACTGCATAAACGGTAGCCCCGTATCGATCGAGACGGCGCTGATTCCCTGCCTGCTGTTCCCAACCATCGAAGATATTGACGTGTCGGTCTTCAGCTTGTACGAGACCTATGAGATGCTGGGCCGAAAGCCAGTTATGGCACAGGAAAAGCTCGATATCGAAGCGCTGGGCGCACGAGATGCCGGCCTGCTTGGACTGGAGCAGGGTGATCTTGCCTTGACGCTGGAGTGCGTAAGCTTCGATGCGAGCGGCCAGGCGATCGAGTACGTCAAGTCGTTTAACCGCGGTGATGCGGGTGGATATACCTATACGTACTAGCTGGTTTTTTGCATAACGGGCTGAAAAGTTGACGGAATTTTGATTCGTTGAGCAGACCGTATATACAACCTTACATGGCTCAAAATCGACCGTTCGCCGATGGGGATAAATTAATCGACAAAGAGGTATCAAAAAGCCGTAACCTGTAACTGTGATTGGTATCAAATACTAATGATTTGTTACGAGGTGAGACGATGAAGATGCTCGATTACGTTCAGCTTGCCCATGTGCGTATGGGGGAGAACCTCGAGCGTTCGTCTGAGCTGGTAGCGCAGCTCGTTGATATTTTCCAGTCCGGTTCTTTTGATGCACTGCGCATCGTTGCTTCGGGTTCGTCGCGCCATGCCGCCGATTGCGCCCGCGATTACCTGCAAGATGCGCTGCAGATGCAGGTGTCCGTTGTGACGCCCGAGGCCTTCGTCGATTTTGAACACACCTATCCGCAGCATGCGCTCAACATCGCCGTCTCGCAGAGCGGCTATTCGACCAATACGATTGCGGCGCTCGATTACATGCGTGCACACGATATGGCTGCAGTTGCGCTCACGGCAAACGTCGAGGCACCCATCAAGGAACACGCTGACATCGTTCTTGACTACGGTGTGGGTGTCGAGTCGGTGGACTTTGTGACTCTGGGCGTCGAGGTTCTCGTTGAGTACCTGGTGCTCTTTGGTATTTACGGCGGTCAGGCGCGCGGAACGATTGACGCCAAGGGCGTTGCTCAGCGTCTTGATGACCTGCGCGAGGCTATCCAGGCTAATGCCGTGATGTGCAAGACCGCCGAGGCATATGTCCAAGATCACATGCTCGAGCTTTCTGAGCACATGCCCGCCATGGTCGTCGGCAACGGCCCCAACTATGGTGTTGCCGAGGAGGCAGCGCTCAAGCTGAGCGAGACCATCAAGATTCCTGCCATGCATCACGAAGGCGAGGAGTTCGTCCACGGTCCCGAGATGCAGATCGTTCCGGGCTATCTGGTGTTTATCGTCGACGATCCGCAGGGGTCGGAGCGTCTTGCGAATATCGCCGATGCGCTATCGAACGTTACGGCAAAAACGGTGCTGCTCACGGCCCATCCCAAGGGTAGGGCTCACGAGGTTGCGGTGCCTCAGGTGGCTCCGCTGCTCAGCGCAATTCCCAATCTTGTGTTCTTCCAGACGATTGCGGCCATGATTGCCGAGCGTCTGAAGTCATGGAACGTGCACCCGTATCTCGATACCGTCTCCAAGCAAATGGAGGTCAAGGCAGAGGGCTACGAAGAGTCAGTCAATGCGCTTAAGGCCAAAGCGGCTGAGTGTTACGGAATGTAAGCGGGTTTTGATGCCCGTTGGCATGGGGGATGTGGAAACAACCCCAGAAAGGAGAGACAAATGAAGGAAACCGAGAAGATCGAGATCATGCATTTCGACCAGGAGGGCTATCTCGAGGACGGCAAGGCGCTCTACGAGACCGGCAAGAAGATGACCGCGCTCGCCGACAAGGTCGCCGACGAGGGCTACGACGC
>USFK01000169.1 GCA_900553935.1 uncultured Collinsella sp. | reverse complement strand
CCCATCTTGTGGTGGTTCGAGAATTACAGTCCAAAGAAGTCAAGGATTTGATCACGGCTTACGGGCTTGAAATCGTTGGCATCGAGACCGACATCGTAGCGAAAGATAGGACGTTCGCGATCGCGGTTGCGCGCGTTGATGCGGTCTCCCCTGCTGTGGATATGCCCGTGCAGCATGATGGCGCCACGCGCCTTGCCATTCCAGCTGAGCATGGGGTAATGGCTCATGACCAGACGATGGCCCTTGGCATAGCCGGGGGCAATCTCCAGGTAATCGCGTACATCTTCCCAGATTTGAGGCGCAGCTGGATCTTCCCAGTCACCGTCATGGTTGCCACGGATGAGCGTCACGTTCTGGCATTCGATGCGCTCGCGCAGGCGCACCGCCTCCGCCAGGGGCAAACGATAGGTAAAGTCACCCAAAATATAGAGGCGGTCATCCGCAGCCACACACTCATTGATGGCATCGATGACCTTGCGGTTCATCTCCTCGACCGAGCCAAACGGCCGGTCCATGTCGTGCAAGATATTCGTATCGCCCAAGTGCAGGTCGGCGGTAAACCACATCATCGTCTGTGTCCTCATTTCGCAACGCGTCTAACACGTGCCTAGTATACAGACGCTTTGGCGCGTCGGTTAGCCAAAGAGCCCGCCGAACAAGCCACGGCGGCGCTTGTCCTTTTTATTCGAACCTTTACCCCGGGCGTTCTTATCCTTTTGCTTTTTGCGGTCCTGTTCCAACTCATCGTCATCGAGTAGCATATCCCACTCAAACGGATCGTCTGTCAGATCGAACAGGTCGTCGTCATCAAACATGACCGCCTCCATTGCCGACTAGCGAGCGTCCACCACATAGAGCCCAACGCGCACCTGATGCCACGGGCTGCGCTCGGGAGCGACCTGTTGCACACGGGCCTCAAATACGTCCTCGTGGCCGTAATACATCATCAAGGACAGTGGGCCGACCTCGTTTCCCGGAACATAGCCAAGCTTGGTGTTGCCGTAATAGATCGCAACCGCCTCGGGGTCATGGGGATTATCGCGCTCGGCACACAGCGTCAGCTTATCACCCGCTTGAAGATCGCCCAGGACCAAGGCGCCATCGGCATACTGAAATCCCGCAATGTGAAACGACAGAAGAACACGTGAAGGCTCGTACATGGCAACTCCTCTAACGACCGAATAAACCGGCGCCTAACCTTACTGAGAAGCTTACGGGCCCGTGCGGACAAAATTTCACCCGCTCGCACCTTTCACCCATTTGCCGCAACGCTTGCGAGACAGAGCGCTTGCAGATAAGATAGAGGCACGGATGGCACCCGTTGCAGCGGGTCTTGCCAACTCCAGTGCACGTTTACATCGTGAGAAGTGGCCGTCTTCGCTTACGCGGGGGCGGCTATTTCATTCGGCCGATAAACAGGCCGAGTTCGATAGCCGCGATTAACAACGCCAGTAACGAAATAACATCGCTTACGTTCATACCAATTCCCTTCTAAAGGGAGTTGGCCCATCCGTACCCCATAGTAGTAGTCTAACGTAAATGGCAGGTAATAGGAACACTTGTTCGTATTACCTGCCATTTTCTAATGCACAAACATGCGCACGAACTTGTGCTTCCAGTTCGCGTAAGGAGCATAGCGGAATGGCACGTCCAGCCACGTTGCCTTGTTCACGATGCTCTTCTTGTGGCTAAACGTATCGAAGCTCTCGCGGCCATGGTACTGACCCATACCGCTCGCTCCCATGCCGCCAAAGCCCATATGGCTCGTAGCCAAGTGCATAATCGTGTCGTTGACGCAGCCGCCGCCAAAGGGCACGTAACGCACAAAGCGTTGCTGAGCCGCACGGTCCTGGCTAAAGATATACAGGGCCAGTGGCGTCGGACGATCCGTAATAAACGTTTCGGCCTCGTCTAAGCTCTCAAACGTCAGCACCGGTAAAATCGGGCCAAAGATCTCCTCCTGCATCACGGCGTCCTCAGGCGCCACGCCGTCTAGGATCGTCGGCTCAATCTTGAGCGACGACTCGCGTGCCGTGCCTCCCAGCACAACCTTATCGGAGTCGATCAGCCCGCGTACGCGCACGAAATGCTTGGCGTTGACGATATGCCCGTAGTCCTCGTTATCGAGCGGATGCTCGCCAAACATACGGCGGACCTCCTCCTTGATGAGGCCCAGCAGCTCGTCGTGCACGCTCGTATCGACCAGCAGGTAGTCGGGCGCCACGCAGGTCTGTCCCACGTTGAGCCATTTACCAAAGGCGATACGCCGTGCCGCGACCTTTAAGTTTGCCGTCGCATCCACAATGCAGGGACTCTTTCCGCCCAGCTCAAGCGTCACGGGCGTAAGGTTTTTACTTGCGCGCTCCATGACGAGCTTGCCGACCGGAACGCTACCGGTAAAGAAGATCTTGTCCCAGCGCTCATCGAGCAGCGCCTCGTTTTCGGCCCGCCCGCCCTCGACAACCATCACCAGGCGCGGATCAAATGCCTCTTCACAGATTTGCTTGAGCACCGCACTCGATGCCGGAGCATAGGCGCTCGGCTTGATGACCACAGTATTGCCCGCGGCAAGGGCGCCGGCGAGCGGCTCGAGCGTCAGCAAAAACGGATAGTTCCAGGGAGCCATGATGAGCGTGACGCCATAGGGCACGGCTTGCGTTTTGCACACACTCACGGCGTTGGCAAGGTCACACGGACGCAGGCGCGGACGACTCCATCGAGCCACATGCGCGATCTGATGACGAATCTCGGAAAGCGACGTGCCGATCTCGCACATATAGGCCTCGTCATGCGACTTTCCCAAATCGGTCTTGAGCGCATGGGCAATATCGGGTTCGTGCGCCCGCACTGCGTCGCGCAAGCTCACGAGCGCGCGACGGCGAGCGTCGACGTCAAACGTGGCGCGCGTCTTAAAGTAGGCGCGCTGATCGCCGACGATGCGCGCAATTTCCTCGGTGTTCATGGGCCCTCCTAATTCTCGTCCTCAAACATACCACCTGCAACGACCTCGTACATATGCTCGAGCTCCAAACGGTCCATCAAAAGCGGAACGGGGTACAGCGGATTGGCCTCGGCATCCGCATGCGCCGCCATTTCGGGAATGTCGGAGCGGCGAATGCCCGAGACATATTTGGGGATTGCCAGGGCCTCGTTCATGCAATCGACCCAATCGATAAAGGCCTCGGCCGCCAGACTGTCCTGTGCGTTAACCGGCGCGATACCGGCCATGCGGGCGAGATCGGCAAGCTTGAGGGCGGCGGCGTCACCATAAGCGCGAAGCATATGCGGCAGGATGATGGCGTTGGCCAGGCCATGCGGAATCCCGTATCGTCCGCCCAGGCTGTGTGCAATGGCATGCACGTAGCCCACGTATGAGCGCGTAAAGGCAACACCCGCTTTATACGCCGCCGAAAGCATATTGCGACGAGCGCGCATGTCGTCGCCATGCTCATAGGCCTCGAGCAAATTGTCGCGGATGAGCTGCACCGCCTGACGCGCCATCTTGCGCGTGTAGGGCGTGGTGCTGCGCCCGATAAAGGCCTCGACGGCATGCGTCAGAGCATCCATGCCCGTCTGCCCCGTAATGGAGGCGGGCAGGCCGCGCGTAAACTCGGGGTCGAGCACCGCAAAGCGCGGGATAAGCACAAAGTCGTTAATGGGGTACTTGTAGTGCGACTCGTCATCGGTAATGACCGCTGCAAGCGTGACCTCGCTTCCCGTGCCCGCCGTGGTGGGGACGGCGATGAGCAGCGGCAGGAGACGGT
>USFK01000168.1 GCA_900553935.1 uncultured Collinsella sp. | reverse complement strand
GCCAAAAAGGAGGCTGAAAAAGCAGAAAAAGCCAAGGCTAAGGGAAAAGCCGTCATCCACGCGGCACTTGAGCGCAGCAGCGGCGGCGTCGACGAGCGCCAGACGGTCGGCCATGTAGTCGAGAGCACCCTTAGAGGTCACGGCCTCAATACGGCGGACGTTGGAGCCCGTAGAGGACTCGGAAATGATCTTGAACAGGCCGATCTCGGCGGTGTTGGCAGCGTGCGTGCCACCGCAGAGTTCGCGGGAGAACGGCTGGTCCTCGGCGCCCACGGAGACAACGCGGACGACGTCGCCATACTTCTCACCAAACAGGGCGACAGCACCGGCGGACTTGGCCTCGTCAATGCCCATGACGCGGGTCAAGACCGGCTTGGAGGCGAAGATCTGCTGGTTGACCAGGTCCTCGACAGCCTTGAGCTGCTCGGAGGACAGGGCCTCGAAGTGCGTGAAGTCAAAGCGCAGGTGCTCAGGCGTCACCAGCGAGCCGGCCTGGGAGACATGCTCGCCCAGGACCTGCTTAAGCGCGGCGTCGAGCAGGTGCGTGGCGGTGTGGTTGCGGCGCAGGAAGCCACGGCGCTCGGCGTCAAGCGTGGCGGTCACAGCGGCACCGACAGTCAGCGTGCCATCGACAACGTGCGCGACGTGGGCATACAGACCGTTGTGGTTCTTGGTGTCGGCAACGGTCAGAACAACGCCCTCGGCGGAAAGCTTGCCGGCATCGCCTTGCTGGCCACCCATCTCGGCATAGAACGGGGTGCGGTCGAGAACGACCTCGACGTCCTCGCCGGCGGCAGCGGACTCGACGGACTCGCCGTTGCGCACGATGGCAACAACCTTGGCGCCTACGATCACATCGTTGTCATAGCCGTCGAACTCGGTCGCGGCAACCTTGTCGGAAAGCTCGACCCACACGTCATTGAAGCTGCCCCAGGCATCGCCCTTAGCGTTGGCGCGAGCGCGGGCCTTCTGGTCCTCCATGCAGGCGGTGAAACCGTCCATGTCGACGTCGTGGCCAGCAGCGCCGGCAATCTCGACGGTCAGGTCGATGGGGAAACCAAAGGTGTCGTGCAGCTTAAAGGCAACGTCGCCCGGAAGGACAGCGCCGTCGGCGAGCGCGGCCAGGGCCTCGTCAAGGTAAATGCGGCCGTTGTCGAGCGTCGTTGAGAAACGCTCCTCCTCGGAGGCGACGATGCCCTTAACGAGCGCGACGTTCTTGAGCAGCTCGGGATAAGCCTCGCCCATCTGAGCGTTGACCTCGTCGATGAACTTGGTCAGGAAGGCGCCCTCGATGCCCAGCAGACGACCGTGGAACACGGCACGGCGGAGCAGGCGGCGAAGGACGTACTCGCGACCCTCGTTGCCGGGCAGGATGCCGTCGGAGATCATAAAGTCGACGGCACGGGAGTGGTCGGCGATGATGCGCAGGGAGCGGCTAGCACCGGAGTAATCGTCGGCGTCATAGGTCTTGCCGCTGATCTCCTCGCCGAGTTTGATGAGGTGCTGCATCAGATCGCCGTCGTAGTTAGCGGTCTTGTGCTGCATGATGGCGGCCATGCGCTCCAGACCCATGCCCGTATCGAGGTTGCGGTGCGGCAGCTCCGGCATGGAGCCATCCTCCTGGCGGTCGTACTGGGTAAAGACGAGATTCCAGAACTCCAGGAAGCGGTCGCAGTCGCAGCCGGGCTTGCAGTCGGGGCTGCCGCAGCCGACCTCCTCGCCCATGTCAAAGTAGATCTCGGAGCACGGACCGCAGGGGCCGGTGGGGCCAGCGGCCCAGAAGTTGTCGTCCTCGCCCAGGCGGGAGATGTGATCCTCGGCAACGCCCAGGGAGCGCCACACGTCATGGGTCTCGTCGTCCTCGGTAAAGACGGTGAAGTACAGGCGATCGAGCGGCAGCTTGAACTCCTTGGTAATGAGCTCAAAGGCCCAAGCGCAGGCCTGCTGCTTGGAGACGCCGCCAAAGGAGAAGTCGCCGAGCATCTCGAAGAAGGACAGGTGACGGCCGTCTTCGCCGATGCAATCGATGTCGTTGGTGCGGACGCACTTCTGGCAGGAGATCGCGCCGATCTCCTTCATGGTCTTCTTGCCCTGGTAGTACTCCTTAAACTGGTTCATACCGGCGTTGGCAAGCAGCAGCGAAGGGTCGTCGGGGACGAGGGACGAAGAAGGATAGAGCTTAAGACCGCGCTCCTCAAAGAAGTTGAGGAACTTAGAGCGGATCTCGGCCGTAGTCATTGACGGGTAGTCAGCACTCATAGAGGGAATCTCCTCGGTTTCACATCGAAACAGTTCAAACGTAACGATATTACCATCCCACCGCGCCTGTGCAAAAAAGAGGGCCGCCAAACAGCGACCCTACAGCGAAAGTGCACGTTATTTAGTACTGTGCGATCCTTTGAAAAAGGGCTGCTGTAGAATTACATATAAGAGTCACCCGGAAGGAGCGATCGATGAAAAGCAAACGATTTTTCCTCAATGCACTTCTGTTAGCGGCACTTTTAACGCTTTTGGCTTTCACCTGCTGGTACGCAAACCAACCAGCATTTGGCTACGTGTTGTATGCAGTAATGTCCGGCGATAAGGCTTATTACACTCTACGTGCAATTGACATTCTCTTTTTCTATGTTGCCGGCCCCTTATCAATCGCTCTGCTCGCGTTTCTTGTCATTTACAACTTCAAGAAACGTTAATAGGACCTATTTAGAATCCGAGTCGTCCATGGAGCCGTCGATGCCGGTTTTGGTATCGTCGTCCGTGTTGGAGTCATCGTCCTTGGCAAAGGGGTTCTTGAAGAAGCCCGTGGCATCGGGCTGCAGGCCAGAGAGCTTAATCCAGGGATTATCAAGCTCGGGCTTGGGCATGGCCTTGGCCTCGGGCGCAGTCTCGTTGCCGATGAGCTCGGACTCGTAAATGAAGGTGTCATCGCCGAGCGCATCGTAGGCGGCGACCGGGTTGCCATCGGCATCGCGGTACGGCGTGCCCTTAAACACGGCGCCGTCATAAGCCACAAGCTGGCGGCCGGTCTCATTCTCGAAGTAGTACACGAAGATACCCTTGAGGGCCGCACACAGCGGGATGGCAATAATCATGCCGATGGGGCCCATAAGTGCCGAGCCAATAACGAGCGCCGTGAGGCTCATGATGGGATGCACCTGAACCGAGCTCTGCATGACCTTGGGCGAAATCACGTTATCGGTAACGTTTTGCGCGACCATCGTCACGACGAGCGTCCATAACGCCAACATGGGGCTGAACATGAAACCGAGCACCGTGGCGATTGCTGCGCTCACCCAGGGACCGACGACCGGAACCAAATGCATGATGCCGGTAAAGATAGCCATGAGCGCCGCATACGGATGGCCGATGATAATAAAACCGATAAAAGCGAGGAAACCACCGCAGATGGACGTCACGACCATACCGCGCATGTAGCCGCCGACAGAGCGAGAAAGGATGGCGACCATAAAGCGGTACGAGGTCTCCTTCTCCTGACCGATGATGGTGCAAATCTCGTGGTGCATGCGAGGGTAGTCGCAGGCCATCCAGTACGCAAGCACCAGACCAAGGAAGATAACGAACAACTGCGAGGCCGTATTGGTGATGAGCGGGAACACACCGCGGCCAAGCTCGGCAGCGATCTGAGACACATACTTCGATGCCACGGTAACAAGCGACGAAAGATTATCGTCCAAATACTCCTTGAGCGGCGTGTTGTTGAGCGTCTTGGCATGAAATAGTCACTTTAAAATGTCCATTTTGGTTTTGGAAACGCAAGAATGCTGTA
>USFK01000167.1 GCA_900553935.1 uncultured Collinsella sp. | reverse complement strand
GATCATGGCCGACGCCCCGCTGATGGGCGACAACCTGTGTGACGAGTGCCGCGAGCACTACGAGCAGGTCAAGCGCTATCTGGATGCCGCCGGTATCGAGTATGTCGAGGATCCCACCCTGGTGCGCGGCCTGGACTACTACACCCGTACTGTCTTTGAGGTCGAGGCTCCCGGTGCCGGTGTCGGCTCCATCGGTGGCGGCGGTCGCTATGACGGCTTGGTCGAGCTCGAGGGTGGCAAGCCCACGGCCGGCGTCGGCTTCGCCGTCGGTTTTGAGCGCGCCCTGCTGGCCCTTCAGGCATTTGGTAACGACTTGGGTGCCGAGGAGGCCCCGTGCGTCTACGTCGCCAATGCCGGCAAGGAGCTGCGTCAGAACGTCTTTGCCATCACGCAGGAGCTTCGCGCCGCAGGCATCGTGACCGAGGCCGACTACCAGGGTCGTTCGCTCAAGGCCCAGTTTAAGCAGGCCGACAAGGTGGGCGCCAAGCTCATCCTGGTCCTGGGTGGCGACGAGCTTGCCGCCGGCAAGGTCAAGGTGCGCGACATGCAGAGTCACGACGAGGTTCTCGTCGATTTGGCCAACGTGGTCGAGGCGGTTCGCGAGCGCCTGTAGCGCATCTTTTTGAGCTGCGGGCCTGCTAACGTGCCCTGCTCATGGAGAGCGATTGTTACGGGGGTGTTTCGCATTTATGCGGAATGCCCCCGTTTGCATATGCCGTCCACCGAGAAATACGACCATTTGGGGCAAAAACCCTTGCAATGCAGAAAATACTTTTGTGTGGTAAAGCGCAATCAGCTCCGAAAGTTTTTGCCGAGTGCCTATAATGGATACCGCATGTTACGTGCATAGAAGGAGGAATGGGAGGAAACGTGGCTGAGAACCTAAGCAACCAGTCTGTACCCGAAGCCGCGGCGCGCGTCGCTGCCGTGGTCAACCGCCTCGTTAACCGAATCGGCTCGAATGCCGAGTCCAAGGAGCGTCTCGCCGAGATCGAGATCCCCGAGGAGCTGCGCGACAATCTGGCGCTGTTCTTGCGCCTGGAGCGCCGTGTGCTTAGCGAGTATGATCCCGAGATCGCGGACCTGTTCGACAAGATTTTGACAGCCGAGATTGTGGCCAATGCCGGCAACCCCGGTAGCCGTGCTGCCGATGAGTCCGTCGACGAGCAGGGCGTGCCCACTGCCGACGAGCCCACCGCCGTGGCGTTTCGCGAAGTCGTCGATCTGATCGACAGCCTGCCGCTCGATAAACAGCAGGTTATCGTCCGCGCCTTTACGAGCTTCTTCCATCTGGCAAACCTGTCGGAGGAGAACTACCGTGTGGCGCAGCTGCGCGAGCGCGAGGCCGGTGCGTCGACCGATACCGAGGTCGATCCCGCCAACGAACTCACCGTCGCCTATCACCAGTTGGTAAACGAGATGGGTGTCGAGGGTGCCAACGAGCTGCTCGGCAAGCTTGAGTTCCACCCTGTCTTTACCGCGCATCCCACCGAAGCCCGTCGCAAGGCCGTCGAGGGCAAGATTCGCCGTATCTCCAACCTGCTGGAGGAGCGTCCGCGTCTGGGCGGCTCCGACCTGGTGGAGAACGAGCGCCATATGCTGCAGGAGATTGACGCCCTGGTGCGTACGAGCCCCATCGCGCTCAAGAAGCCCACGCCGGTCGAGGAAGCCGATACCATCATCGACATCTTCGATAACACACTGTTCGACGTTATCCCCGTCATCTATCGTCGTTTTGACGACTGGGTGCTGGGCGACAAGGCCGGTACCGTGCCGCCGCTGTGCCCGGCGTTCTTCCATCCCGGCAGCTGGATCGGTTCCGACCGCGACGGTAACCCGAACGTCACCGCCAAGGTGAGCCGTGAGGTCGCCGCCAAGTATTTCACCCATATGGTGCTCAAGCTCGAGGACAAGTGCCGCCGCATCGGCCGCAACCTCACGCTCGAGGCCACCTACAGCAAGCCGTCTGCCGAGCTCATCAACCTGTGGAACCATCAGGTCGAGATGAGCACCCAGTACACGGCACGCGCCGAGTTGATCTCCGAGCACGAGCCGCATCGCGCCGTCATGCTCGTCATGGCAGACCGACTCAACGCCACCGTCCGTCGCATCACCGACACCATGTACCACAGCGCCGATGAGTTCCTGGAGGACCTGCGCGTCGTCCAGCGCTCGCTGGCCGCCTGCGGTGCCGTCCGTGCTGCCTACGGCCCGGTCCAGACCATCATCTGGCAGGTCGAGTCCTTCGGCTTCCATATGGTCGAGATGGAGTTCCGTCAGCACTCCGTGGTGCACGCCCGCGCCCTCAAGGATATCCACGAGAACGGTATCCATGGCGACCTGCAGCCCATGACGCGCGAGGTCATCGATACCTTCCGCGCTATCGGCTCCATCCAGAAGCGCTACGGCAAGAAGATGGCGCATCGCTACATCATCTCGTTTACCAAGAGCGCCCAGCATGTGGCCGACGTCTTTGAGCTGGCCCACCTGTCCTTTGCACACGAAGAGGATGTCCCCGAGCTCGACGTGATCCCGCTGTTCGAGCAGCTCGAGGACCTCGAGGGCTGCGTCGACGTGCTCGACCAGATGCTTACGCTGCCCGTGGTGCAGAAGCGCCTTGCCCAGACCAACCGCCGCATGGAGGTCATGCTGGGCTATTCCGACTCCTCCAAGGATGCCGGTCCTACCACGGCCATGCTCGCGCTGCACTCCGCGCAGGAGCGTATTGCCAAGTGGGCAGAGAAGAACGATATCGACCTGGTGCTCATGCACGGTCGCGGCGGTGCCGTGGGCCGTGGCGGCGGCCCGGCCAACAAGGCCGTGCTGGCTCAGCCCAAGGGTTCGGTCAACTGCTTCTTTAAGCTCACCGAGCAAGGCGAAGTCATCTTTGCCCGTTACGGCAACCGCACGCTGGCTCAGCGCCATGTTGAGTCCGTTGCCGCCGCAACGCTTTTGCAGTCGGCCCCGAGCGTCGAGAAGACCAACACCGAGACCACGCAGAAGTTCTGGGATATGGCCGAGAAGCTCAATGCCGCAAGCCACGAGCGTTATCTGGACCTGCTGAACACCGAGGACTTTACACCGTGGTTCTCGACCGTGACGCCGCTGACCGAGGTCGGTCTGCTGCCGATCGGCTCGCGCCCGGCCAAGCGCGGTCTGGGCGCCAAGTCGCTCGACGACCTGCGTACCATTCCGTGGATCTTCAGCTGGAGTCAGGCACGCATTAACCTGGCCGCTTGGTACGGCCTGGGCACCGCCTGCGAGCAGCTGGGCGACCTTGACCAGCTCAAGGCTGCCTACCAGGAGTGGCCGTTCTTCCGCACGTTCATCGACAACATCGAGATGTCGATCGCCAAGACCGACCAGCGCATCGCCAAGATGTATCTGCACCTGGGCGATCGCCAGGATTTGTCCGAGAAGGTCTTCACCGAGATGCAGCTCACGCGTAAGTGGGTCCTTGCCATCGTCGGTGACGAGTGGCCGTTACAGCGTCGTCGCGTGCTTGGCTGCGCCGTCCGCGTGCGCAACCCCTACGTCGACGCCCTGTCCATCGCCCAGGTCCGCGCCCTTCGCGAGGTGCGTATGAACCAGGACGAGATGGCGGAGGAGAAGAAGGCCGAGTACATGAGCCTGATTCTTTCGACTGTGACCGGCGTCTCGGCAGGTTTGCAAAACACGGGGTAATCGATAGCCCTGTGGCTCTCACCGGGACCCGATGGGATTCCCTCTGAATGCGTCCTCGCACTTGAAGCCCCCTTATCCTGCTCCTTCGGAGCTGCGGATAAGGGTCAACTTCTTTCA
>USFK01000166.1 GCA_900553935.1 uncultured Collinsella sp. | reverse complement strand
GTGGGGGCGGGAGCGTCGGCCGAGGCGAACGCAAAGACGCGCGGTGCGATGCGGTCGCGGGCGATGCTTGCCCAAGCGCATCCGGTGAGGATGGCATTGGTCAGGATGAGCATCACAAAGGCGAGCGGCTCGTTTTGGGCGACGAGGCCAATGGCGCCCCAAATGGTCAAAAAGAGCTGGAACAGGCCGAAGGCGACGCTCCACCCAAGAGCGCTTTTGGCAACGGTGCCCGACTTTGCGCAAATGGCCTTGGCCTCGCGCAAGACAAGGTAGACGGTCGCCGCAAGACCGACGAGCGAGATGGCGGCAGCGAACATGCTGAGACTCCTCATAAACTAAAACCTACGAAAGCGGGGATTTACCCGATTGTTACCAAGACATGCGCAGCGATTGGTGGCTGCGCACAACAACCAGCCATATTAACGCGCGCGTGTGGCGGTGTGACGCAATGTAGTGGCGACCTGCGCGATAATGGACGGGAATTACACGGAAACGTAAAGGCTTCTTAAAGAAATGGCGAGGGTAGGGCGATGAGCGAGCAGGTTTGCGAGGCGGACATGGGCGGCGACGGAGCTGCGGGCGTGGATACGTACGGCTATCCGGTCGAGACTACGGGCAACGCGGTACTGGACATTTTGGAGCACCGTTCGTCCACGCGCGCTTTTGCGCGCGATGACAACGACCGTTCCGTGGCGGTGACCGACGAGCAGCGGGCGGCGGTTTTGCATGCGGCGAGTCGCGCACCGTCGGCGGGCGCCATGATGATGTATTCCATCGTGAGCATTCGCGAGCAGGCTACGCTGGACCGTCTGGCCGACCTGTGCGATCACCAGCCCATGATCGCCAAGGCGCCCTGGGCACTTATATTTGTGGTCGATTATGCCAAGTGGATCGATCTGTTTGAGCACGTGGGCTGCTTTGAACCCGAGTTTGTCGAGCGCATGGGCAAGGCGCCCCGCCGCGCGCCGGGTTTGGGCGACTTTGCCATCGCGGCGCAGGATGCCGTGATTGCCGCTCAAAACGCCGTGGTCGCCGCCGAATCTCTGGGGCTGGGGAGCTGCTATATCGGCGATATCGTCGAGAACGCCGAGGAAGTTGCCGCACTGCTGGACTTGCCTGCCTATACCATGCCGCTGTCGATGCTCATCATCGGCACGCCCCGTAAGGAGCGCCCGGCAATCGCGCATCCCGTGGTGAACCTGGTGCACGAGGAGCGTTATTGTCGCGCCGACGCCGCGACGATGGATGCGCAGGTGGCCGAGATGGATGCGATGTTTCGCCCGCACGCCCGCGAGGTGGGCGAGCGCGTCATCGACATCTACACCCGTAAGCACACGAGCCCCTTTATGGCCGAGATGAGCCGCTCTATGGAGTGGTGGTTCAAAAACTGGCTCGGAAAATGACGAATGTGACAAAGGGGGCGTCCCTTTGTCACATTCCATATCGCCGCGGTGGCCTAAAGGCCGCATAAATGTTTATCTAGCTGGGAAAACGGTGCCATTAAAATATGGGCTGATTACATATAATCCCGTCGAACGTTAAAATTGGGAGGAAACCGGCTTATGGAACAAAAGGCAAAGGAAGTAGCCTCGCACGCTGCGATTCCTGTGAGCATCTCGGCGATGCTCGTCACGCTGGGCGTGGTGTATGGCGATATCGGCACCAGCCCCATGTATGTAACCAAGGCGCTCGTTGCCGGCAACGGCGGCATCGGAAGCGTCACGCAGGAGTTCGTGCTCGGCGCGCTCTCCCTTGTCGTGTGGACGGTCACGCTGCTGACGACCGTCAAGTACGTGCTGATCTCGCTGCGCGCCGACAACCACGGCGAGGGCGGCATCTTTGCCCTGTACAGCTTGGTCAAGCGCTGCGGCAAGTGGCTCATCATCCCCGCCATGCTGGGCGGCGCGGCGCTCCTCGCCGACGGCATCCTGACGCCTGCCGTTACCGTCACCACGGCCATCGAGGGCCTGCGCACCATCCCGGCGGTCCATGCCGTGCTCGGTGACGACCAGGGTCGTGTCGTCGCCATCACGCTTGCCATCATCATCGCGCTCTTCTTGGTGCAGCGCATCGGCACGGCCAAGATCGGTCACGCCTTTGGCCCCATCATGACGCTGTGGTTTTTGTTCCTGGGCGGCACGGGCCTGTTCTTTGTCTGCCAGTATCCCGCGGTGCTTTTGTGCCTCAACCCGTTGCGTGGCATCGCTTTTCTGCTGAGCCCCAACAACCATGCGGGCATCATGATTTTGGGCAGCTGCTTCCTCGCTACCACCGGTGCCGAGGCGCTCTATTCCGACATGGGTCATGTGGGCCGCGGCAACATCTACGCCACCTGGCCGTTCGTTAAGTGCTGCCTGCTGCTGTCCTACATGGGCCAGGGCGCGTGGCTTATCAACAACGCTGCCAACCCCGAGCTCATGGGTATTGCCGACCTCAACCCCTTCTACCAGATGCTCACCCCGGGCCTGCGTCCCTTTGCCGTCGGCCTTTCCACCGTCGCGGCCATCATCGCCTCGCAGGCGCTCATCACCGGCGCGTTCTCGCTGGTATCCGAGGCCAGCCGCCTGGATCTCATGCCGCATATGCAGATCTTCTATCCTGCCGAGACCAAGGGTCAGCTCTACATTCCCATGGTCAACAACGTCATGCTCGTGGGCTGCGTCGTCGTGGTGCTGCTGTTCCAGAACTCGGCGCACATGGAGGCCGCGTACGGCCTTGCCATTACCCTGACCATGATGTGCACGACGCTGCTGCTCTTCTTCTATCTGCACGTGGAGCGCAATCTCAAGGTCGCGCCGTGGATCTTTGCCGCCTTCTTCCTTTTGCTCGAGGGTTTCTTCTTTGTGAGCTCGCTCACCAAGTTCTTCCACGGCGGCTACTTCACCATCCTCATGGCTGCACTCATCATGGGTATTATGGTGTGCTGGTACAACGGCACGGCTGTTGAGCAGCGCCAGTTTACGCTGCTGCCGCTGCGCAGCTACCTGCCGCAGCTCAAGCGCCTGCGCGATGACGATCGCTACGAGCTCATGAGCGACAACATCGTGTACCTGACCAAGGACACCAACACCGACTATATCGACCGCGATATCGTCTACTCGATTTTGGATAAGCACCCCAAGCGCGCTCGCGCCTGGTGGTTCGTGAATGTCGAGACCATGGAGGAGCCGCATACCTTTGCCTACTCGGTCGAGACGTTCGGCACCGACTACGTATTCCGCGTGCATCTGTACCTGGGCTATAAGATCAACCAGCGCGTCAATGCTTACCTGCGCCAGGTTGTTCAGGACCTGGCTGCCAGCGGCGAGCTGCCGGCGCAGACGCATGACTACTCGGTCTACAAGGACCCGGGCAACATCGGTACGTTTAAGTTCGTCATGATCCGCAAGCTGCTGGCGCCCGAAAGCGACGTGGAGCCCAGCGAGCGTACGGCCATCACGCTCAAGTACATCATCCGCCGCGCCGCCGGCACGCCTGCGCGCTGGTACGGCCTGGAGAACTCCAACGTGAGCTTTGAGTACGTGCCGCTGTTCACCAAGTTTAAGGCCGTGAGCAAGATGCAGCGCCTGGCTCCTGACGAGCGTCCGTAGTCGACGTCTGCTGTTTGTCTAGCGACCGCAGGCTGCAAAGGCTATACACTTGAAACCACCACAAGGAGGCCACCACCGCAAAGGTGCCAGCCCCCTTTGTGGTGGTTTTTGTTTTTGAGAGAGGGGCGGGGCGCTGATGGACGTCCGTGCGGACGGCGATATTGCCGAGAACTTTTGGTGGCGGCGTACAACGCTGACGCGTCGCAGCTTCGATGCGCAGGTGATTGATCCATAAGTTGAAGTTTAAGC
>USFK01000165.1 GCA_900553935.1 uncultured Collinsella sp. | reverse complement strand
ACGTTTGTGGTGGTGCAGGCCTTCTCAATCCCCGTGCACCAAAAAGGGGGCCGACCATTGCGGTCGGCGCCCTTTCTTGTTGGCGGTTATAAGCCCCAGCGCTTATTTGTTGACCTGGCCGGCGCGGACGGCGGCCTTCTTGCGGTCGGTG
Source organism: uncultured Collinsella sp. (assembly GCA_900553935.1). Taxonomy (GTDB): domain Bacteria; phylum Actinomycetota; class Coriobacteriia; order Coriobacteriales; family Coriobacteriaceae; genus Collinsella. Next base: position 3,712 of record USFK01000165.1, on the reverse strand, counting down.
GCGTTGAGCAGACGCTTGCGCAGACGAATGTTCTTGGGAGTGATCTCCACCAGCTCGTCATCGGCGATGTACTCCAGCGCCTCTTCCAGGGAGAAGGTGCGGGGCGGCACCAGCTGGACGGAGATATCGGAGGTCGAGGAACGCTGGTTGCCCAGGTTCTTGGTACGGGCGATGTTGACGACCATGTCGCCGGCCTTGCTGCGCTCGCCCACGATCATGCCCTCGTAGCACTCGGTGCCCGGCTCAACAAACAGCTGGCCGCGCTCCTGCAGCGTACCCAGAGCGTAGGCAACGGCCTTCTCGGTGGTCATGGAGATCATGGCGCCGTTCTGGCGGTTGCCGATCTCGCCGGCGTAGGGGCCATACTCCAGGAAGGTGTGGTAGAACACGCCCTCGCCGTGGGTGACGTTCATGATGCGGTTCTTAAGACCCATGATGCCGCGCGTCGGGATCTTGAACTCAAGATGGGTCACGATGCCCGAGGTGTCCATGCTCGTCATGATGCCACCGGAGGTGCCGAAGACCTCGACGACCTTGCCCGAGTACTCGTCCGGGCACTCGACAACAGCCTGCTCGACGGGCTCCATCTTGTTGCCGTTCTCGTCCTTCTTAAACAGAACGCGGGGACGACCGACCTGGAACTCAAAGCCCTCGCGGCGCATGGACTCCATCAGAACGGACAGGTGCAGAATGCCGCGGCCAGAGACCTCGACGCCACTCTTGTCCTCGAGCTCCTCGATCTTCATGGTCACGTTGTTCTCGGCCTCGTTGAACAGGCGCTCCTTGAGCTGACGGGCACCCACGATGTCGCCATCGCGGCCGACGAGCGGGGAGGTCGAGGCCTCAAAGACGATGGACAGGGTCGGCGGGTCGATCTCAATGGGCTCGAGCTCGACGGGGTTCTCGGGGTCGGTGTAAACATCGCCGATATCGGTGCGGTCGATACCCACGACGGCGGCGATATCGCCGGCGCCGACTTCCTGGCACTCGGTACGGCCCAGGTAGTCGAAGGTAAAGAGCTGCTTGACGGTAGCGGTGGCGCTGGAGCCGTCGTTCTTCACAACCAGGATCTGATCGCCCTGATGGATGGTGCCGGAATACACGCGACCGATTCCGATGCGGCCGACGAAGTTGGAGTGGTCGATGGTCACGCACTGCATGGCCAGCGGGGCGTTCTCGTCAACCTCGGGCGCGGGCATGTCGTCGATGATCATATCGAGCAGCGGGTACATGTCCATGTTGCCGTCGTTGGGGTCAAGGCGGGCAAAGCCATTCATGGCGCTGGCGTAGACCACGTGCTCCATGGCGAACTCGAGCTGGTCGTCGGTAGCGCCCAGGTCGGCCATGAGGTCCAGGCAGTCGTTGTAAGCCTTCTCGGGGTTAGCGCCCGGACGATCGATCTTATTGATGACGATCATGATCTTGAGGCCGGTGTCGATAGCGTGACGCAGCACGAAGCGGGTCTGGGGCATGGGGCCCTCAAAAGCGTCGACCAGCAGCAGGGCGCCGTCGGCCATACGCAGCACGCGCTCGACCTCGCCGCCAAAGTCGGCGTGGCCCGGGGTGTCGATGACGTTGATCTTGACGTCCTTGTACTCGATAGAGATGTTCTTGGCGAGAATCGTGATGCCGCGCTCGCGCTCCTGGTCGTTAGAGTCCAGGACGCGGTCCTCGACCTGCTGGTTGGCACGGAAGGCGTCCGTGGCACGCAGGAGCTTGTCGACCATCGTCGTCTTGCCGTGGTCGACGTGGGCGATGATGGCGATGTTCCTCAGATTGTCTACGCGCATGTAGTTCCCCTATCTTCTATCCATATACAAACGGCACGCGTATGCGGCCCGCCCAGCGATACAACGCTCAGCGGGAATATTGAGCCTTTTACCGAAAACTCGTTTATTTTAGCGATTTTAGATGAGAGGGGTTTCCTCACCTGCAGGTTCAGGGTCGCTCCACATAAAACCATCGCCGGCACCCATGCCCTCATACAGCACATATGCCGAAAAACCGCTCTCGAGCGTCGTCTCAAAGAAACTCACGAGCAGAGCGTCGTGGTAGCCGCCGTCAATCTCGACACAGCCGGTATAGCCGATGGCATAGCGGGCGATACGGCCCAGGCCCTCGTCCTTAAGACCCATCTTGTGCTCGGAGATAAAGTTGGTGGCAGCCTCCAGACATGCCTCCTCGCCATCCTCGTCGAGTGCGGCCAGATAGCGGTTGGAAGCAGCGTCCTCGATCGCCACAACTACGCCCGGATTCTCACCGGCGGCAAGGTCGTCCAAGAACGCACCAATCAGGTCACACACCATGGCGTCGAGCTCGGCGGAGACGTTGCCGGCGTCCTGCATATCCTGTGCCATCTCTAGACCTTCCCATCGAATCCGGCGTCGTTACAGTTCCTGTGCCTCGGCAGCGATCTTGGCGGCAGCGTCGCGGGCGCGCACCATATCCATCGCGCGCTTGTCGAGTACCTTGATCTGGTTGGTCAGCATTACCGCATCGACCACACCCCAGATTACCAAGCCTGTTGAAATCGAAAACCCAAGCGCACCAACTGTACCACGAAGACGAGAACAGATTACCGCGACAAGGGCGGAGATGATAACCATCTTGATATAGGAGCCGCGGCGCTCGCGAAGTGTGCGGGCCTGCGTCACATAGGCAATGCGAGCCGCCTCGGATGCCTCCGAGCGCATCTGGGCTTCACGCGCGATGGCGGCCGCTTCAGCCGATACGCGGGTACCCATCAGCGACCTCTCCGCTCGCGTGCCAGACATTTAGAAATCATCGGGGGAGAGCGTATGGACGAACTCGTCGAACTTCTCGAACTCCTGCTCGTCGTCAACTTCCTCGGCATGGGCAGAAACGGTACCCAGGCGATTCATGATGTCGTCCTCCACAAACATGGGGGCATTACTGCGCACGGCAAGGGCGATGGCGTCGCTGGGGCGGGCGTCAATATTGCGCTCGTCACCATCGACCAGCACAACAATCGTCGCATAGAACACCGGCGGCTCGGCACGAACGATCTCGATGCGTTCGAGCTTGGCGCCCAGGGCGTCAACGGTATCGAGCAGCAGGTCATGGGTAATCGGGCGCTCGGCGCGGCCGCTATCGATGCCGCGGCTGATGGCAGCAGCTTCAAACGAACCAGTCTGAATGGAAAGGGAACGCAGCGGCGCGGGCGAGTCCGATTTGCTGCTGCGCTCACGAAGTACGATAAGCGATGGCACGGGACCGGCGGCCATGACGATGGTCTCTATGTCGACGCGAACCATGGAACACCTCCGGTACGTAGCGGTTAACACGCGGCAGCGCGCCGCATTGAATAGCTATACTACCCAATCTTTCGCACAGCACACAAAACCAAAATGAGATTTATCGCAGACAAGAAAAAAGCCCTGAGGCAACGCCCCAAGGCTCTTCACAGTTTTGATGGTGGACCTGACAAGATTCGAACTTGTGACCTCCCGGTTATCAGCCGGACGCTCTAACCAACTGAGCTACAGGTCCATCATGGTGGAGGTTAGGGGGATCGAACCCCTGACCTCAGGCTTGCAAAGCCCGCGCTCTCCCAGCTGAGCTAAACCCCCACGGAGACAGTAATAAACACCCCAGCGGCGACTCGGCTCTCGCTGGGGTGTTTATTGCGAAAGAAAGTGGTGGACCTGACAAGATTCGAACTTGTGACCTCCCGGTTATCAGCCGGACGCTC
>USFK01000164.1 GCA_900553935.1 uncultured Collinsella sp. | reverse complement strand
GCTTCCTGAATACCTTTGCGGAAAGGTTCCAGATAAAGAGTCTTCATCTCACGCGCTTTCCCGATCGAGCCTCATGGGAAACCGCGTCCCACTTTAGGGGGGCGCTCTTTAATGGCTAGTTGCCTTTGTGGAAGAGGTTTTTGATAACGGAGGGGATGCTCTTGGCGCCCTTAGCCGTCACATCGATAAAGTCAGGCGAACGCACGAGCTTATCCTCGTCGACGTACTTGCGGACCGCGCGCAACGTCTCTTTGTCGTCGCGCGTCGAAAACGTAAAGTGACCGTTGTCCTTGGTGAAGATGGCAAAACGCGTAATCTTCTTGGTGCCGCGCAAAACCTCGGCGGCAATATAGTCGACCTCGTCCCACGGGATTTGGATATAATCCTCGGGATTGCGCTCGTTATAGTACTCAAACGCCTTATTGCCCACCATCACGTTACCGTGACTGGTAAGCCCCATCAGGCAGGTTGCCGGCGTTGCCAGATCGACCGTGCTGTTCTGAGATTGCGCCATACGCGCCTCGCCCTCCAATAATAACAATCGGACCGCATCCAGTGTACCCACCGGGTGCGGTCCGTTTCAATGGCTCAAAAGCCCTTGCCTAGCAACTCTCGGTCTTAAGCCGAAGCGTGCTTACATGAAGCCGCAGACGCGACCGATGATGCCGACGGCGAAGAGAGCCAAGATGATGACGATCGGGCTGACCTTCTTCTTGAGGAGCTTGCAGACCAGCAGGGTCAGGCACACGGCGGCAAGGCCGGGGATGAGCTGATCGAGGTTGGCCTGAAGCGTGGTGACCTTCACCGGGTCGAGTGCGTTGGCACCGACAGAGCTGTACATCGTCAGCGCCTGCTTGATGCCCTCAGAACCGGCGGGCAGGTTGGCCCAGTCAATATAGGCGCCAGCAGACTGCGTGACCTTGGAGACGACCGGGGTAAAGGAGATGGACACCCAGCGCTCGACCAGGGCGCCGATGATGAACATACCCAGGATGGAAGCACCCTCGGTGACCTTGCCCATCAGACCGCCGGAGAGGTCCTTGGCGATGGAGGAGCCGACCTTGTAGCCAAACTCCTGCGTGTACCACAGGAAGGCGTAACGGATGATGTTCCACGCGAAGAAGAACAGCAGCGGACCGGCGATGCTGCCGGACAGGGCCAGGGAAGCGCCCAGTGCGCCCAGAATCGGGCGAAGGGTGAACCAGAAGGCGGGGTCGCCGACGCCGGCGAGCGGGCCCATCATACCGACCTTGACGCCCTGAATGGCGACGTCGTCAATCGGAGCACCGTTGGCGCGCTCCTCCTCGAGGGCGAGGGTAACGCCAATGACGGGGGCGGAAACATAGGGGTGGGTGTTATAGAACTCCAGGTGGCGCTTAAGAGCGGCAATCTGGTCATCCTTGCTGGTGTAGAGCTTCTTGATCGCAGGGATCATTGCGAAGCACCAGCCGCCGTTCTGCATACGCTCGTAGTTCCACGAGCCCTGAAGGAACTGATGACGGAAGCAAACCTTCTTACGGTCAGCCTTGGTGAGCTGAATCTTGTTCTCTGCCATATGTATCACTCCCCTCCTACTCGTAATCGTTCAGAATGTCGCCGAGCGGGTCACCGGAGCCACCGCCCATGCCGCCACCCTGCTTGGCCAGATCCTTAAGGCCAAGGTAGATGAGGGCAAGGGAGATGCCGATGAGGCCAAGGGCGATCAGCGTGAGCTGAGGGATGGCAGCAAGGACAAAGCCGAGGATGAAGAACGGCCAGGTCTCCTTGGTGGCCATCATGTTGATGACCATGGCGTAACCGACGGAAGCGACCATGCCGCCGCCGACAGCCATGCCGCCGGACAGCCAATCGGGCATAGCGTTAAGCGCGTTGGTAACGGCCTCGGCCGGGATGATGCACAGAAGTACTGCCGGGATGGCGATACGAACACCCTGCATGAGGATGCCGGCGTACTGCCAACGCTCGATGCCGGCGAAGTCGCCCTTCTCGGCGCAGGCGTCCATGGCGTGAACCATAGCGGTAGCCAGGGTACGGCAGATCATGGTCAGGAACAGACCAGCGACCGACAGCGGGACGGCGACGGCGATGGCGGCGGTAACGGCCTTGGCCGAATCGGTGGCGCCACCGTTGAGGGCGAGCACCATGATGATCGAAGAAGCGACCGAGGCCAGAGCGGCGTCAGGCGCGACGGCGGCGCCGACGTTAGCCCAGCCAAGGGCCATCATCTGGAGCGAACCGCCCAGGAGGATGCCCTCCTGAAGGTGACCGGTTACGAGACCGATAAGCGTGCATGCCACGAGCGGCTGATGGAACTGGAACTCATCCAGAATGCCTTCCATACCGGCAAGCAACGCGACAATCGCAACAAGCAGAATAGTGATTGCAGACATGTATCGGACCCTCCTTTACTATGCTTGAGCGGCCAGTTCGGCCTTAGCTTTCTTCAACATGGCGTCGAGATCCTCGGAGGAATCCGAAGGAACCTTGCGGACCTCGAACTTGACGCCCTTGGCCTTGAGAGCCTCGATGGTCTTGACATCGTCATCGCCCATAGCGACAGCGTTAGTGACGACGACCTTGCCCTTGGAGTGGGCCATGGAACCGATGTTGGCTTCCTTGATGTCGACGCCGGCCTCGATGGCCCTGAGCAGATCCTGCGGGTTCTCGAACAGCAGCATGGCCTTGGTGTCACCAAAGCGCGTGTCCTTGACGACCTCGGCCATCTTCTTGATGGGCACGACGTTGGCGTGGACTCCCGGAGGGGCAGCCTGCTCGATCATGGTCTTGCGGAGCTCGTCGTGAGCAACGCCGTCGGAAACCACGATGATGCGGTTGGGGTTGATCTGCTTGGTCCACGTGGTGGCCACCTGACCATGAAGCAGACGGGTGTCGATACGGACGTGGGCGATCTTGATGTGCCCGTCGCCGATGACCGTTCCCGGAGGGATGGCGCCTGCAGGAGCAGCGGCGGCCGCAGCCGGCTTCTTCTCCTCGGGCTCCAGAGACTCGGGCTTGACGCGCACGCCAGCCTTAGCCTCAGTCACGAGATGTTTTGCGATCGCATGTGCAGTGTTCTTTGCGTCAAAGCGCTGCGAATATGCCTCGATGAGCATAGGCAGGTTGACACCGGTGACGATAGCCCAGGAATCGTGGCCCTCGATGAGCCCGCTGATCTGGTTGAACGGCGTGCCGCCCCACAGATCAACGAGGAAGAGCACCTGCTCCTGGTCCTCGAAGGAAGCGATTGCTTCCTCGACCTTGGCACGGAAGTCGTCGGGGCCCATGCTCGGCTCGAGCGAGACCACGGCAACAGACGGCTGATCGCCAAAGACCATCGAGCCCGTCTGCTTGATTCCAGCCGCCAAGTCACCATGGCTAGCAAGAACAATACTTACCATCACATAACCTCCTTTTTGTCTACGTAATTCCTACACGACAGTTATGGAGTATAGCTGCAAATACAGCAGAATTGTTTGAAAAACTGCAAAAGGTAGCATTATTTGTTTAAACGTCTTGTTTTATTACAAGCTGATTACATTCCAGTATTTTGGCTGATTTGCTGCTGAGGATTGATAGCTGATCTATTTACATGACCGAATTGAGCACGCTGTTCATTATTGCCGGTTTTAAACAGACACAAATGTGCTCGCGTTGAGGCTATTTCGTTTAAACAGATGGTGCTTGACTAATGGTAAGAAATATGCTCTAGCAAAGTAGTCGTTAGGGACGTTCTTTAATGACTAGTCGTTTAAGAACGTCCCCAACGACTAAGTTAGGCGATGTGGAGGGGGTTGGCGGCGTCGACGGCATCGGGGGCATCGGATAGGCCGTCGGGGGCAGCGTCTGTCGGGTCCTCGTCGGGGGTCTCGATCTGCTTGATCATGACCTCCTGG
>USFK01000163.1 GCA_900553935.1 uncultured Collinsella sp. | reverse complement strand
TGTGGCAGCAGCGCCGCCGAAGTCGTCCCACGCACTATGCGGCCACGCTGCAGCTTAGCCGTCTTGGCCAGCACCGAGAGCATCGTCGACTTGCCGCATCCGTTGCCGCCCACGATCGCATGCACCGCACCGGCCGAAAACGTCACGTCGAGCCCGCGCAGCACCCAACCGCCAACGCGATCGTAGCGAAACCAGCCTTCCGACAGGGTGGTAGCCGACCCGCCGTGCATTTTTTGGAGTATTCTGCCTCCATCCGTACGCGGGAAGGCTTCCGAGCCGTTCTCGAGTGACGTTTGCGCCACAAATTCGGACGATTTGTCCAATTCCGAACTTTTTTTCGCGCTCGATACGTCCCCGGGCGGCTCCAGAGAGCCCAAATTGTCCTCACGCCTGCTGAATACTCCGTTTTTTGCACATCGGATGGCACCCCACCCCAACATGTCATCGGAAAACAGCGATTCTCGGCGTCCCAAAGAAGCCATATCTGCCACTTCGCGCACGCGACCGCCCTCCATCCGGTACGCACACGTCGCATACTCGAGCATCGGCCGCGGTTGATGCGTAGCCACAACAACCGTGCAGCCCAGCTCACGGTTCACGCGAAACAGCGCGTGCAGAAAATTCTTCTCGGCAACGGGATCGAGCTGAGACGTGGGCTCGTCGAGCAGCAGCACACGCGGACGCAGCGCCAGGACGGCGGCAAGCGACAGCAGCTGCTTGCGGCCACCCGAAAGCGTATCGGTATCGCGATGAAGCCAATCCTCCAGACCAAAGAAATAACTGGTCTCAGCAACACGGCGGCGCATCTCGTCGCGCGACACACCCAGATTCTCTAGGCCAAACGTCATCTCGTGCCACACGGTCTCGCACACAATCTGGTTCTCGGGATCCTGGAACACGTAGCCCATGCGCTCCGCAGACGCGCGCACGTCCATGTCGGCAACGCTCTCGCCCAGCACGCGCGCATCGCCAGTGCGCTCGCCCGCCGGAGCGATCTCGGGCTTGAGCAACGACAGCAGCGTCGACTTACCCGATCCGGTACCGCCAACAAGCAGCGCAAATGCACCTTGGGGGACAGACCAGTCGAGCCCCTCGAGCACCGCAGCATCAGCCCCGGGGTAGGTAAAGCTCAGGCTCCGCACCTCAATCGCCGGCATATCCGGGTCGCACGCCGCGCCCGACACCGGGCCACTATCCAACCGAGCCATCAGCCGAACCTCTTCTCGTCAATCGCATGCAGCACGCAGGGCAGCACCATCCAGGCAGCGTACACGACATAGCCCAGCCACGGCGCGGGCACCGAAAGCTGCGGGTAAAACGAATACTGCGTTGTCGCGGTCCATGCCACCGCCACCGCGGCGGCACCAAACACTGCAAGTCCAACCAGCGCGGCAGCGTCGCCGCGCCCCAGCCGATACCGCGCATACGTCGTACGACGCGACGCAGCACCCCATCCGCGCGAGCGCATGGCGTCCGCGCGCTCCAGCGAATCCTCCATGCCCCAGCCCATCAACACGCTCGATGCCCGCAGGCGCGAATGCACGGGGTCGGCCGGCGCGCGACCCGGCACATCAATCGCGTCCTGCACCGCCAGCACCGTGCGGCCGCGACGCAAAAACTGTGGGATAAGCCGCATGCACATCGAGATCATGAGCGCGATCACCGGCGCGGCGTTGCCCAAAAGCGCAAGCACCTTGTCGTAGCTAAGCATCGACGCCGCGGCCTCAAACCACAGCACGCTCGCCACAAACAACCCACCCATGCACAGGCCGTAAACCATGCTCTCTAGATACACCGCACGCATGCCAATACGGAACAGCTCCGTCGAACCCGAAGCACTAAACAGCGGGTTGACCAGCGAAATGATCAAAATCACCGGCAGCTGCCAGCGAAGCGCGCCCAACGTGCGGGCAGCCCCGCGCGTCGCAAATCCGTACGCCAACCCGCCCGCGAGCGACAGCGCGATCAGCACCGGTTGCATCGAGAACATGGTGAGCCCCAACGTCAGCACCGTGTAGAGCGCCGGCACCGCCGGATGCGACATCGAAAACGCCGCGACGGGCTCGTTGCCCGATTCCTCTCGCATGATATCCACGGGCACCCCCATTCCCTCGCTCAAACGTCAACGCCGCAGCGCCGCCACCATACACAACCAGCGCAAACACCGCGTCAACGGCACCGACATCGGCGGCAATGCGTCAATCGTTACGCGCTCATCATATGCCTGCGGTATCATATTGCGCCGTGTATCGTTTCCAAACACACGTCTCTATAACGTAACAGGAGATCACATGGACGCAACCGCAATTATCCTCGCCGCCGGCGAGGGCACCCGCATGAAGTCGAACCACTGCAAGGTTTCGCACAAGATCCTGGGTAAGCCCATGGTCCAGTGGATCGTCGACGCCACCATCAAGGCCGGCTGCAGCCGCGTCGTGGTCGTCATCGGCAGCCACGCCGACGAGATGCGCGCCCTCATCGATGGCGCCTACGCCAACAGCGCCACCAAGGTCGAGTGCGTCGAGCAGACCGAGCGCCTGGGCACCGGCCATGCCGTCAAGGTCGCGCTCGAGGCCTGCGGCATCACGCAAGGCCCCGTCGTCGTGCTCAACGGCGACCTGCCGCTCATCACCGCCGACACCGTCGCCAAGTTCGCGCAGACCGTCGCCACCGGCGAGCTCGCCTGCACCGTCATGACCATGACCCCGCCCGATCCTTTTGGCTACGGCCGCATCAAGCTGGGTGCCGATGGTCAGATCGAGCGCATCATCGAGCAGAAGGACTGCACGCCCGAGCAGGCCGCCGAGCTACTCGAGTGCAACGCCGGCTGCTACGCCTTCGACGGCGCGCAGCTCGCCGCCTACATTAACGAGATCGGCAACGACAACGCGCAGTCCGAGTACTACCTGCCCGACATGCTCGAAATCCTCAAGGGTCACGGCCAGGCGGTCTCCATCTTCCACTGCGACGACTACCGCGACGGCTTGGGCGTCAACAGCCGTATCCAGCTCGCGCAGCTTACCGCCATCGCACGCGACCGCATCAACGAGCACTGGATGGCCGAGGGCGTTACCTTCATCGACCCCACGCAGGCCTGGATCGGCCCCGACGCCACCATCGGCCGCGACACCGTCGTGTGGCCGCAGACGCACCTGATCGGCCACGTCACCGTGGGCGAGGAGTGCCAGCTCGGCCCCAACAGCCGTCTCACCGACACCACCGTCGGCAGCGGCTGCACCATCGATGAGACCATCGCCATCGAGGCCGTCATCGAGAACGGCGTCGACTGCGGCCCGCGCGCCTACCTGCGCCCGGGCACCCACATGCTCGACGGTTCCAAGGCCGGCACGCATGTGGAGATCAAGAAGTGCCCCACACCCATCTCTTCAGCAATAAGTTTTATCAGGTAATTATCTTTTTCGAAAGTTTCATTTATCATGGCGATCACGGGAAGCATATCTTTCTGTTTGCTCAACGGGTTACCTTGATCGTTCACGGCACGGTTGAAATGGATGGCAATATGAGGAATAACCATCAACGGACGCTTGAAATTCACGAACTGAGTCGCAGGTTTCAACGGGTTCAAGCTACGCAACATAACCCGTCCGGCCATGGACAATGGTCTGTCGAACCACGTGTACATAATCGGCCCCCCATACACTTCCGTGTTCAATTTCAAATACTTCCCGGCAACAGGCATCGCGGCATTCGGTTTAATTTTAAACGTCGGAGAATCGCTATGGGCACAAACGATCTTGAACCCTTCTTCAGCGATCTCCCCGCTACCAATCTCGAAAGCAAAAAGCGAAGAATGATTTTTCGTCACGAAATACTTACCTCCTCTTTCTATTTGCCATGCCTCTCCCGAGAAAAGTTGTTTATAACCATTACCTAGCAATTCTTTTTTGGCATTTGCCACGGCATGAAAGTTTGTCGGACTCTCATGTATAAACTCTACTAATTCTTTAGCGTATTGTTTTTCCATT
>USFK01000162.1 GCA_900553935.1 uncultured Collinsella sp. | reverse complement strand
GCGGGACGCGGATTTCGGCCGGGTGGAGTTAGCACAGGGCATTACCTGCGCGCTGCCCGTCATGGAATATGCCGACTACCTGCGCTGCGACCACGAGCGTCTGGTGCGCGCCGTGATACTGTCCGACCTTATTGCCGTGCACATCAAGAGCTATATTGGTGCGCTCTCGGCGTTTTGCGGTGCTATTTGCGCTGCGTGTGGTGCCGGCGCTGCGATTACCTGGCTGTGCGGCGGCACGCGCGAGCAGATCGGTGCGACGGTCTCCAATACGCTCGGCAACGTGGGCGGCATCGTGTGCGATGGCGCCAAGGCAAGTTGCGCCGCCAAGATTTCGGCTGCTGTCGATGCAGCGATTCTGGGCCACGATATGGCCATGCAGGGCCGCGGCTTCCGTGCCGGCGAGGGCCTGATCCAGGATACGGTGGAGGAGACGATTGCCAGCATGGGCTATGTGGGCCGTGTAGGCATGAAGGACACCGACGTCGAGATCCTCAACATCATGATCGGCAAGACCGTCGTCGATTGCTAGGGGCTCCGGATCACTGCATCTTGCTGTTAAAGTCGTCGCTCTTGTGGCCGTAAAGCACCTGCCTGCATAGTGGGCAGGTGCATTTCTTTGCCGGCAAACGGTTAATAATTGTCGGTAAACGGTAGTTAGAATCAGGAATAGTCATTTAGTTTCAAGTAGTGTCAGATGTTTGCATCAACTAAAAGTGCAGGTAAAAGACGGTGTCCTGTTCATTTACTTTGAAAAACTATGAATACATATGAAAAACTATGATTGCGAATGAGAATTACTTGCAATAGACTGTAGTTACGGAAGGGGCACCTGCCCAAACGCGCGCAACGGTCGGGGCTTTCCGTTTGAACGTTTCCTTACAGGAAAGGCAGCTCAGCGATGAAATTCGCAACCCGCATCAACTCCTACTACCGAACCGGTGAGAAGAACATCGACCGCGTCTTCGACCAGTTCCAGCACGTCGGCCTCACCCATGTGGACCTTAATTACCCTGAGCACGTGGTGGACATCTCCGCCGAGGAGATGAAGGCCAAGCTCGACGCGCACGACCTCAAGCTCAACGGCACTGCTCTTCGCTTTCGCAACGACTTTATCAATGGCGACCTGGGCAATCAGGATCCCGCACTCGCTGGGGAGGCGCTTAAGCTCTGCTATGAGGCCTGTGATTACTGTCGCACCTGCGGCGGCGATACCGTGACGATCTGGCTCGGTCATGACGGCTTTGACTACAGCTTCCAGATCGACTACACCCTCGTGTTTGACAACCTCGTTAAGGCGTTCCAGGCGGTTTGCGACTATGCGCCCGATCTGCATATCTCCATCGAGTACAAGCCCTATGAGGAGCGCAGCTACGCCTATATCGATTCGATGGGCCTCACCGGCATGATCCTCAACGCGGTGGACCGCGAGAATCTTGGCGTTACGCTCGATTACTGTCACATGCTCATGAAGCACGAGAACCCCGCGATGGCTACCGATATCTTCGGTCGTGCCGGCAAGCTCTACGGCATTCACCTCAACGATGGCTACGGCGTGATGGACGACGGACTCATGATCGGCATGGCTACGCCTGTCAAGACGCTCGAAATGCTCTTCTATCTCAAGAAATACGCCTTTGACCACGCTATCTACTTCGATACGTTCCCAATTATCGAGGATGCGGAAGGGGAGTGCGCTCATAACCTCGCTATGATGAAGCTTATGAATGACTCCTTGGAAAGTGTGGGCCAGGAAAAGATACAGTCCGTGATTGATGCAAACGATGCACTTGCAGCGGCCGCGCTCGTGCGCGAGCTCTTCTGCGCTATGGGGAGGTAATCATTCTATGAAACGTGATTGGGAAGCTACTGCCGAGGGCATTCTTGCCGCCGTGGGCGGCCCCGAGAACATCTCGGGCATGACGCACTGCGCCACTCGTCTTCGCCTGAACCTGCGCGACGATTCCAAGTGTGACGATGCGGCCGTTAAGGAAGTCGACGGCGTGGTCAACACCGTCAACTCAGCCGGCCAGTACCAAGTGCTGATTGGCACCGAGGTACCCAAGCTCTATGAGAAGTTCGAGCCGCTTGTCAAGGGCTCGGGCGCCGAGGTCTCCACGAGCGCTTCCTCCGATGAGGGCATCGTCTCCAGGATTTTCTCCGCCATCTCGGGTGTCTTTGCTCCGTTGCTGCCCGCCATGGCCGGCTCCGGTATCCTCCGCGGCTTGCTGATTCTTGCGGTTCAGCTTGGTCTTATCACCGAGGGCACGGGTACCTACACCATCCTCTACGCCCTCTCGATGAGTGTGTTCTACTTCCTGCCGGTGCTTCTAGGCTTCTCCTCGGGCAAACGCTTCGGTGCGAGCCCGTACCTTTCGGCCCTGATCTGCGCCTGCTTGCTCTATCCCGATTTTATCGGCTTGATGGGCGATGCGGGCAACGGCGCCATGAGCGAGTTCTTCGGCATTCCTGTGGTGCTCATGAGCTACAACTCCACCGTTATCCCGGCCATCATCGCCATCTGGGTCTACTCGTTCCTCTATAAGTTCCTGGATGAACATGTGCCCGAGACCCTCAAGCTCGTCGTGCTTCCCGCGGTCTCGCTGATAATCATGGTCCCCGCCACCATGCTCGTGATCGGTCCTTTGGGTGTCTATGCCGGCGAGGGCATCGCCTTCGTGGTCAACTGGCTCATCGCCCGCTCCAACGTGCTTGCTGGCATCCTGGTGGGCGGCGGCTAGTCCGTGCTCGTCTCGATGGGTATCCACTGGGCAGTCAACCCCATCATGATTAACAACATCGCCTCCAATGGCTTCGACTACATTTGCCCGGCCACCTTTGCCTGCAACTTCGCTGTTATCGGCTGCGCCCTCGGCGTCTTCCTCAAGGCCCGCGATCAGAAGCTCAAGAGCTTTGCCATGACCGGTGCCGTGACCATCTGCCTCTCTGCCATCATCGAGCCCACGCTCTTTGGCATGCTTGTCAAGAACAAGAAGCTCTTCTTGGCTCAGATCATCGGCGGTGCCTGCGGCGGCGCGTTCCTCGGCCTTTTCAAGGTCGTCACCACGGCCTTTGTCTTTGGCTCCGTCACTACGTTCCCGGCCTTCGTCTCCTCCGATCCGATGAACTTCGCTTTCGCCATGATCGGCATGGTTATCTCGGCTGTTGTCGCCGGCGTACTCGGCTACATCTTCACCGACAAGGACGATCAGCTCGCCTAGTCTTGCTTTGGGGCTACGAGTCATGAGCCCAAGGCTAAGACCGACTTCCATCTAATAAGGGGTCGCTGCTTATATCGCAGCGGCCCTTTTTGCTTTTGTTTGGCTTGATTAGGTTAAACTTTGAAAATAGATGAAAAGGAAGGAACGCCGATGATTCCGTATGAGCGCCATGAACTGATTCTTAATAAGCTAAAGGAGGCTGACCTGCTCAAGATAGATGAGCTCGCGGCCTTTATGCCCGATGTGTCGATGTCTACGCTGCGCCGCGACCTCAAGGAGCTCGAGAAGCGGGGGAGCATCGAGTATCTGACCGGCGGTGCGGTCAAACTGCATTCTGCAGCTCGCGAGGTGAGTGTCTTTGAAAAGGGCGCGCAGCGGAGTAGCGAGAAGGACCTGATCGCGCGCCGTGCGGCAGCGGAGGTCGAGGACGGTGAGACGGTCTATGTCGACTCCGGTACCACCGCGACGGCGCTCCTGAGTCTGCTCGTCGACAAACCAGTGACTATCTACACCACCAACGGCTACGCATGTAGGTTTACGGGCGACCTCGCTGCCAAGGTGGTGGTTATTGGCGGCGACTTTAATCCCGTTACCTGCTCGCTGACCGGGCCAATGGTGGAGAACGCGTTGCGTGAGCTGTACTTTGACCGGGCGTTTATAGGCGTCAACGCGGTGGACGAGGATCGTGGCATCATGACGCCTGGTTATCCCGAGGCTATCAAAAAGCGCATTGTGATGCGGAATTCCCAAGCGAGTTATGTACTCGCCGATAGCTCCAAGTTCC
>USFK01000161.1 GCA_900553935.1 uncultured Collinsella sp. | reverse complement strand
GAGCCGCTCTTTTATATGGAGGCGTACTTTACCGATGCGGACGAGCGGCCCCTACTGCTCGGTCGTCAAAAGATCGTTGGCTCGCGCTACGTGTTTGACATCTAACGTCCACAGATAGAACAACATAGAACAAGTTTGCTGTAATGACTTCACCCGTGACAGTCGGCGTGCTATAAATAGGACAACATAGAACGATCGCAGGTACGAGCAGCCGTCGCCAAAAGCCACCACACAAGGAGGAGCATCAGCATGAACGCACATGATCTGGTTCAGGAAATTATCGAGCGCAAGGGCAAGGTCGAGAATGTCTTTTGGATTGCCTGCGGCGGTTCGATGATCGACCTGATGCCGGCCAACGAGCTGCTCAAGCGCGAGGCGACCACGTTTACCTCGACGGTTTACACGGCGCGCGAGTTTTGCCTGATGGCCCCCAAGAGTCTTGGCGAGAAGTCACTCGTCATCGCCTGCAGCCACAGCGGCAATACGCAGGAGGTTGTCGACGGTTGCGAGATGGCGCTGGCAGCCGGCGCCGAGGTCATGGCCATGACCGACTGCGAGGGCTCCAAGATTGATAACGGCAAGTGGACCACCTGGGTCTATCCGTGGGGCGAAGGCGTGCCGCAGGCCGAGGTTCCGCAAGGCATCGGCGTCCTGATGGCTGCCGAGCTGCTCGACCAGCAGGAGGGTTACGAGGCGCTCGCCGACATGTACGCCGGCCTTAAGCAGATGGATGCGCTGCTGCCCGCTGCCCGCGAGAAGGTCAACGCCGAGCTGGGCGATCGCTTTGCCGAGCTCTGCCAGCACCACAAGTTCTTCTATATCCTGGGCTCCGGCCCCAACTTTAGCCAGACCTATGCCATGGCCATCTGCTCGCTCATGGAGATGCAGTGGCAGCACTGCTGCTACATCCACTCCGGCGAGTACTTCCACGGCCCGTTCGAGGCTACCGAGCCCGGCGTGTTCTACTTTGTGCAGCTCGGCTCGGGTGAGTGCCGCCCCATGGAGGAGCGTGCCCTTGCGTTCCTCAACACGCACACCGATACGGTCATGGTGCTCGACGCGCTTGAGTACGGCGTGGGCGAAGTGCCTGCCAGCGTGCGTTCGTTTCTGGAGCCGATCTTCTTCTACGCGATGAGCTGCGAGCTGCGCGCCGCCCGCGGCAAGGTGTTCGACCACAGCCCCGAGGTTCGTCGCTACATGGGCATCGAGCAGTACTAGGTAACGGGAATTATCTTTTTTGACGGGGTCTGCGCTGCGCGCGGGCCCCGTTTTGCGTTGTGGCGGCCGGATTCGTGTCTGCGCGAAAACGAAGGTGAATACTTTTCCGCGAAGTGAACGACCTATTTTGGACCCCCGAAGCATCCACACTTTTTGACGCCAAAACCGCAGGAAAATCTTAATGAAACCGCAGGAAATGGTTCCCATAAAGTGTCGATGCTTCGGGGGCTCATTTTTGCTCGTTTACTTCGCGGAAAAGTATTAGACCTAAATTTGTAAGCGTGTCGTGTGAGCCAAAAAGCGGGCCGCGCCGATGGGTTTCCGGCGCGGCCCGCTTTACATGGCGTCCGTATGGGCGAGGTGTCGCGTCAAGCGGCGGCCTACTTTGCGTCGTACGCCTCGGCATCCCACCAGTCGAGCTGGGCGATGTTGTCGCGGATGTGCTGGCAGCTCTTGTGGAAGCCCTCGAGCTCGTACTCGGAAAGGTCGAGCGTGTAGACCTCCTCGACGCCCTCGGCGCCGATCACGCACGGCAGGGACGTGAAGATGCCCTCCTCGCCATACTGGCCAGTCATGAGCGTAGAGGCCGAAAGCACGGCGTGCTCGTTGTGCAGCACGGCGGCGCAGACGCGCGCGGCGGAGTTGGCGACGGCGTACTCGGTGCACTGCTTGCCAGCGTAGGTCACATAGCCGCCCTTGCGCGCGAGTTCCTCGACCTCCATGTGGTCGAACGCGTACTTGTCGGGGTTCTCGGCCTGAAGCTCGTTGAGGCTCTTGCCGGCGATGGTTGCGGCCTTAAAGGCGGCAAGTTGGCTAAAGCCGTGCTCGCCGATCATGTAGGCGTCAATGGACTTGGGGCTCACGCCGACCTTCTTGGAGATCTCGGTGCGCAGACGGGCGGAGTCCAGGCCGCAGCCCGAGCCGATGATCTTCTTGGGGTCGTAGCCGGTCAGATGCCACAGCTCGGTGCACACGACGTCGCAGGGGTTGGAGATACTCACGAAGATGCCGTCGAAGCCGGCGTCGACGATGCGCTTGGCAAAGGTGCGGGCGGCGTCGGTGGTAAAGAACAGCTCGCCGTCGCGGCTACCGGCGGCCAGCGCGACCTTGCCGGCGGCGTTGACGATGACGTCGCAGCAGGCCAGCTCCTCGTAGTGGTCGTAGCAGTTGACGATCTTGGTGTTGTACGGGACAAACGAAAGGGAGTCGCGCAGGTCCTGGACCTCAGACGTCACCTTGGCCTCGTTGATATCGCACAGGTACAGCTCGTCGGCAATGCCCTGCATAAGCAGGCTGTTGGCGACATGTGCTCCTACATGGCCCTGGCCGACCACACCGATCTTACGCGTCTGGTACATATATGTATCCTTTCGGCCGAGTTTTTCGCGTCGAACCATTGTAGCGTCCTGCGCCCACTTTGCTAGGCTAAAGCGCCGTAGATTCTTGGGGCATGCCGTAATCTCTACTTTTGGAGTGATTCGGGCCGCTGACGGCATCGCTGGGCGATGTGCTCGCGCGGATGGGGCCGCTCGTTGTACCATAGCTGCAACTGACTCGTTAGGAGCTTCCATGCCCATTCGCATTCCCGACGCCCTCCCTGCTGCCGCGCAGCTCGAGAGCGAGAACATCTTTGTCATGACCGAGTACCGCGCGCTACACCAGGACATCCGTCCGCTGCGCGTGCTCATCCTCAACCTCATGCCCACCAAGATCGCCACCGAGACGCAGATCATGCGCAAGCTCTCCAACACGCCGCTGCAGGTGGAGGTGGACCTGCTGCGCACCAAGACGCACGAGGCCACGCATGTGAGTGCCGGCCACCTGGAGACGTTCTACCGCACGTTCGACGACATCCGCGACATCCACTACGACGGCTTGATCATCACGGGTGCGCCGGTGGAGCAGATGCCGTTCGAGGCGGTCGACTACTGGCCCGAGCTCTGCCAGATCATGGACTGGTCTACCACGCACGTGCACTCTACGCTGCACATTTGTTGGGGCGCGCAGGCGGGGCTCTACCATCATTACGGTATCCAGAAGCACGACCTGCCGGCCAAGGCGAGCGGCGTGTTCGAGCATCATCTGGTGAAGCCGCAAAGCCCGCTGGTGCGCGGCTTCGACGACCGCTTCTATGCCGTGCACTCGCGCAACACCGATGTGCGCCGCGAGGACGTGGAGGCCGAGCCGCAGCTTGAGGTCGTGGCCGTATCCGACGAGGTGGGCCTGTACATCGTCAAGTCGACCGACAGCCGCCGTTTCTTTGTCTTTGGCCACCCCGAGTACGACACCGACACGCTACGCCTGGAGTACGAGCGCGACGTGAAGCGCGGGCTCAACCCTCAGGTGCCGGCGCATTACTTCCCGGGCGACGACCCCACCGCCGAGCCGCGCAACGTTTGGCGCAGCCAGGCTCAGCTGTTCTACACCAACTGGCTCAACTACTACGTCTACCAGACCACGCCCTACGACCTAGCCCGCGCCGGCGAGGAGCACTAGACTGCGCTCGTGTAATGAGGCCTGCCAGCGGTTAGGCGCTGATGATGTTGGGTAGCGGTAGGTCGTGGGCATCGGTGGGGACGCGGTCGACGCGTTGCTCTTCAAAGGCGATGCCGACGATGTGGCAGTCGGGACGAAGTGTGGGCAGGTAGCGGTCGTAGCAGCCTCCGCCGTGGCCCAGGCGCGCGCCGGCGCGGTCGAAAGTCACGAGCGGCACGACGATCATGTCGAGCGCTTCGGCAGGCACGATGGGGAAGCGGTCTCTGTCGATGTCCGTGGCCGCGAAGGCCCGCGTGGGGCGGGCGATAAACGGGGCC
>USFK01000160.1 GCA_900553935.1 uncultured Collinsella sp. | reverse complement strand
GAGCCGACAAAAATGCCGGCCAGCGACGCCGTCTTGGAAAGACCGCCCACGCAGCGGCGCGCGCCAAGGCCCGACAGATTAGGCTGCAAATCGACGACGCTCAAGGCGGCAAACTCGGCAGACATCATCGCGACCAGGCCAAAGAGCGCGTAGTAGTAGATGACCGTGCCATCGGGCGTGGCACGAGTCAGGCTCATGCGGCGGGTTCCGCCCTCGAGCGACAGGGCGTGCGCAACCGCCGCCGGATCGGCGAGCGCCGCCGGGTTGTCCTGGGCAATCTGGCGCATGAGCTCGACATTTTGCGTATACGAGCTTGCCACCGTTTCAAGGATGCTGCGGTCGGTGAGCACCGACGAGGCGCGCGAGCTGTCGTAACTCGACAGCAGCGTGAGCCTGGGCGTGCCCGCGGCATCAACCGTATAGATGCCCGCGACCTCGCCGGCCTTGAGCGCTTTGCGCGCGACAGCCAAGTCTTCGTACTCGCTCACATCGAGCAGCTGGTCGTCGCCTGCCTTGGCAAGCGAAGCTGCCACATCCTTAAAGGTCGAGGCATCCCAGGCCTCGTCCGCCACGACGGCAACCGGCACCGGGTCGACCGTGCCGTCGGAGCTGAGGTTCGCAAACATAAACATGAACATCGTGGAAAGCGCGATAGGAAAGAGAGCGCCCCAGACCCACGTGCTCGGCCGGCGCAGCAGCGTCTTGACCGTGGTGATGATGGTGTTGAACATGGCCGCCCCCTAGTCGCGCAGCTCGCGGCCGGTGATCTCGAGGAACACGTCGTTGAGGGTCGGCGGTTCGGAATAGATGCGGCCGAGCGGCACGTCATGCGAGCGCAGCGCATCGAGAATGTCCGTCAGGTTGTGCGGGCTCGCTTCGCACGAAAACGTGAGCTGTCCCGCCGTTGCCGAAAGGTCCAGAACGTGCGGCAGGCTTGCGACGGCACCGAGCGCCGCACTCGGAACCTCGCCGACCTCGATTACAATCTTCTCGCCCATCTGAATCATGCGCTTGAGCTCGTCGTTAGTGCCCTGCGCCAGCACGCGGCCGCCGTCCATGATCATAATGCGGCTGCAGATCTGCTCGACTTCCTCCATGTAATGGCTGGTATACACCACCGTGGCGCCCTCGTCGCGCAGGCGGCAGATGCCCTCCAGGATGGCGTTGCGGCTTTGCGGGTCGACCGCCACCGTGGGTTCGTCAAAAAAGATGAGCTCGGGCTTGTGCGCGATGCCGCAGGCAATGTTGAGACGACGCGTCAGGCCGCCCGAGAGCTTGCCGGGGCGGAACTTGGTAAAGTCGCCCAGGCCGACAAAGTCGATCGCCTCGTCCACCAGCGCGCGGCGGCGCTTGCGGTCGTTGACGTAGAGACTGCAGAAATAGTCGATGTTCTCGCGCACGGTGAGCTCGTCGAACACCGCCACCTGCTGCGGCACCACACCGATGCGGCGCTTGAGGTCGTAGCGGGCGGGCGTCATGCGCTCGCCGAACAGCTCGATGGTGCCCTTGTCGTAGGCGAGCAGCTGCAGGATGCAGTTGATGGACGTGGTCTTGCCCGAGCCGTTGGGGCCCAGCAGGCCAAAAATCTCGCCGGGGGCGATGTTCAGGTTAAAGTGGTCGAGCGCAATAAGATCGTCGTAGCGCTTGACGAGGTTTTCGACGTGGACGATGTCTGTCATGAGGCGGCCCTTCTGTTGGTCGTGGCCCGGTACGATTGCATCATCGCAGGAGCGGGCGGCGCGCACCAGTGAGCTTTGTCACGAGTGCGGAGGTCTTGGTCGTACGGCCTGCCGACGCCCCCGCTTTGCCGCGCGGGAGAAATGTCACGGTTGCGCAGGCGGCCCCTCCACCACGCGCGGCATCGCGTACAATACCCGTATGAACAGGCTTTTCGACAAATCGATTGTGCTGGCGTGCTGCATCGCAGCCGCCACAGGCCTTGCTGTGGGCGCTCGCTTAGTCGCGGCGTTTTGCCTGGGCGTTATTGCCACCTCACTGGCCGAGGTCGCACAGGGAAATCGCGCCCGCCGTGCGAGCGAGGCCGTGAGCTACGCTTACATCATCGCGGCTGTCTTCGTGCCGCCGTTTATGCCGTTTGCGCCTCTCGCCCTCTATGACATCGCGCGGCGCGTGCGCCGTGAGCACGCCTGGATCGCGTTGGGTGTCGGTGCTGTCTTTGCCTGTGCGCTCGTCGCGGACCTTCGCGGCGGCGCGCTCACCACCCGAACGCTGCTGCTAACCGCCATTCTTTCGGTCGCCGCCACGTTGCTGTCACTGCGCACCGCGCAGCTGGAGCGCGAACAGGAACGCATGCGCCGTACCCGCGACGAGCTGCAGGAACGAGCCCTCGCGCTCGAAGCGCGCAACCGCGATCTTGCCGACCGCCAGGACTACGAAGTCGAGCTCGCGACGCTCGCCGAACGCGCCCGCATCGCGCGCGAGATCCACGATAACGTCGGACACCAGCTCACGCGTGCCTCGCTACAAGCCGAAGCCCTGCGCGTGGTCCATGCCAACGAGCCCGGCGTTGCCGCCGATTTCGCCGACGTCAAATACACCGTTGACGAGGCGCTCCAGCTCGTGCGCGCCAGCGTCCACGCGCTCAACGACAATGCGACCAACCTCTCCGTGCAGCTCGAACGCATCGTTGAAGGCGCGCGCTCGGACAGCGGTCCGCAGATTGAGCTTGAGGTTTTGGCCGAGCATGCGCCCGCCAACGTCGCCAACTGCTTTGCGGCGGTGCTGCGCGAGGCGCTTTCCAACGCCATGCGCCACGCCCATGCCAAAACCATTACCGTGCGGTGCATGGAGCATCCGTCGTTTTACCAGCTCATCATTACCGATGATGGCGCAGACGCGACCCCGGCGAGCAGCAGCAACGTCGCAGAAGGCATGGGGCTCGTCTCCATGCGCGAGCGCGTCGAGGCGCTTGGCGGAACCTTCACCGCCGGCCTGCGCGCCGGCGCCCCCGGCTGGCGCGTGTCCGGGGATAAGCCTCATACACCTCGTTGGCAATGCGGTAATATGTGCAATACTTTCGTATGGTCATGGTTTCAAAAAGAGGGGCAGAATGCCCGTACACCGAGTCCTCCAATGCCTTGATGGCCGTTTCCCGATCTTCCACCTCAATTTTGAAATTCGGCACTATGCGATTAAAATCCTTCTGTGCAATCCGTCCTGTACGCTGTTGGTACGGAAGGTTATGCGCCACGTAATCGTTGAACCTGTCGGGATTTGCGACAATGACATCAATTATCCGTTCCAGATAGTCGAAGAGGCGGGTTAGATTCTCCCTGCACCACGTATCATCTGGCCCTGCATCCGTACACTTAGGGCAATTCGTAATGATAAAACGGGTATGCTTCCGGTCCGTAACACGGATTGACCGGGAGTCCCCATATCTGCTTGAAGCGACATGGAACCACCGGGTCTCCATCGGATTGGATGCAAGCCAATCTGCAAGAAACGCTTCCCGACTGTCATATTCCCCCGAAGCGACCAATTCCTCGGCATCCCCCCACTCTTCCGGCGCAGGCCGTGGCACTTCGATATAGAATCCCCGGTACTCATCGTCACCCATTACGGCCAGCTGCTCGAACCGATGTTGAATCTCAACCAGCCGTTCAAGCATATCGCCACCAACGACAATCTCCCATTGGCGGCTTTCGCCCAACGCCTCCAAATGCGAGGCATTCAGCCCGACCTCCTTCGCCAAATCGGCAAAGAACTTTCTATCTATAATCTTTCTTTCGTTCATTTCTGTATATCCATTAAATTTCAATAAATCTGGCCGGATCAAATCCGTTCATCAGGTGTTCATCTTCAAAAACATATCCCATCTGGTTACAGGCAATTCATTATTTTTCAAGTATCTGCTGTTTTCCTGGAACTCCATGTGCAGATCACTCATGTATTGTATCTTCATCTTACAGTTCTCCTTTCTTTGAATGCTCAATCTGTTTCCCTATGATTGCCTTCACCTGCGCAAATGAAACCGGAGTGAAATCGTTGTTGTCCACTCCGACATCATATTGTGTCG
>USFK01000159.1 GCA_900553935.1 uncultured Collinsella sp. | reverse complement strand
CGTTGGCGCGGGCGGTGTCGATCGCGATGTGGCCCACGTCGTCCATGGCGAGCGCAGCGTTGGGCGCAGCCTTGCTGCCCGAGTCCTCGGCTACCCGATACGGAACGCCAAAGGCCGCGACCGTCGTCTGCTCGTGGCACTTCCAGCATTCGCGCTTGCCCAGCACCAGGTAGATGTAGGGTGCGCTGGGGTCGGAGCGATCTACGCCGGGCAGCCACGCGGCAAAGGGCTCGGGGTTGACGCCATCGGGCACGTACCAGATCTTTTTGATCCGGTTCCACTTGGCGCCCAGGGCTTTGGCCTCGTCTTTGTGCAAAAAGGGAACATCGAGCTCGGTGCGCATGGCGGCTCCTTTGTGCGGCTTGTGGTGCATGTGTTCCAAGGATACCCCACCGGCGAGTGTGTGGTCGCTAAACGAGCACTTCGACCGCCCGAGAAGCCGCGGAGCATTTTGGCGAGGGTGCACCGTCAAGTAAATGGGCAAGCAAATGGTCAGCTTTTGGTCAGTTGAGCGGCAACCTTGCCAAAAGCTTGACGGATTTGCAGTTAGACGTCGACGAATGAACACTTTGGTTGCGCCGCGGCAAAAAACTGCTGGTCGTTTGCCGAAAACTCGCCAGGGCCGCGAGCCGCCGCCGACGCGCGTGCTATCTTCGCGCCATGGGGTACTTTATCGTTTCACATAACGCTGCGCTGGCGCTCTTGGCGCACATCCCGAACCCGCGCTTTGGGGATTCGGAACCAGAGGTCGTGTCGATCGCGGGCGCCTGTGCGCTCTGTGACCAGGAGGCGCAGGAGTTTATCGATCGCTATGATCTGGGGATCCAAACGCTGGATTTGCTGGTGCCGTCGCGCGCCGACCGCCGACGGACTAAGCACGTCGCGACGCACCTGTGCACTAACGAGCTCCCCGCGGGTTCGTTTATCTCGCTGGGCCACTGGATGGGCGGCCTGGATGCGTACGTGTGCGCTCCCGAGCTGGCGTTTGTGCAGGCTGCACACGACAGCTCTGCGGCCGAGGCCATCTATGCCGGCTATGCCATGACATCGAACTACCGGTTGGATAACCTTGCCCCCGGCGGGGTGACCAGTAGAGATGCGGGCATGCGCGATAGCAAGCTCACGACCAAGGAGCTCATTGCGGCGTATATCGAGGCGTCCCCAAAGGTAAGGGGTCTCGCGAAAGCAAAGGCGCTGCTTGCGTATGTGATCGAGGGGTCGCGCTCTCCGAGGGAGTCGGGGCTGTGCATGTTTATGTCGCTGCCTACGCGCTACGGCGGGTATGCATTGGGCAAGGCCGAGCTCAACAAGAAGGTCTTTATTCGCGATGGACTCAACGATGGACGCGAGCGCAAGCTGCGCGTGCTGGAGCGCACGCCCGACATTACGCTTACAGCTAAAGTCGAGGTGGGCAGGGATAAAGTAAAGGCCGGGCTGCTGCCAGAGGTGCTGACCGCGATGGTCGACTACGACAGCGATGCCATTCATGACGGCCGCGAGAAGATCCACAAGGATGCCGAGCGCCGCAACGAGTTGGAACTGCTTGAGGGGTTAGCGTATTTTACCGTGACAACCGACCAAGCAAATGACTACGAAAAGCTCGTTCGGCTGTGCGAGCGCATCCGACGCAAGCTGCATCGGAATAAGCGCCCCATCTTTAACAAGGCGATGAGTGCAGAGCAGCGATATTTTGCCAACGCGCGTGCCGTAACGAAGCGATTTTGGCTCTGGCAAGCCGTTATCGATGCGCATCAGTATTGGTAGGGGCGGTAGCAGGGGGTTAGAATTAGCGGCCATATATCCAGGTTTAATACTTTTCCCGAGAAGTGAACGAGTCAGAATGGACCCCCGAAACATCGACACTTTTAGGGGCTTGTTTCCTGCGGTTTTGCTGCTGGAATCCTGCGGTTTTAACGTCAAAAAGTGTGGATGCTCCGGGGGTCCAAATAAGCTCGTTCACTTCTCGGGAAAAGTATTAAACCTCAATTTATAGGCGGTTATTTATATATGGCTGCGAGGCCCATTCGGGCCTGATCGGGGCGCCCGCTGGGGTTGTTTGGGCGGCTTTGGCTTGGTTGGGGTGGTTGCTGGCGTTGTTGAGGCGGCTTTGGGTGCAGCGGCGCTCTCTTGGCTTGGCAGCGTAAAACAAAACAGCTCAGAGGCGAAGCCTCTGAGCTGCGAACATTTGGTGGGCGTTAGAAGATTTGAACTTCTGACCTCTTCCGTGTCAGGGAAGCGCTCTCCCCCTGAGCTAAACGCCCGATCAAGGGTGCGCGAGTGCGCAGGGAATAATATAACGGAGCTCCCGCCCAGTGGCAAGAACTATTTTAAAAAACTGGTGATTTGTGGCTCCATCGGAGCTCGCCGCAGCGCGAGCAGCACGCGAAAAGTCCCGTTTGTATACTCGGTGAGCTGCACTTTCGCGTAAAATGGTTCCATTATGGGCAAATGGTGTCCAGGTAGTTTACGATGCGGCATCTGGGGGAGGGACATGTCGGACGCGCGCTCGCTGCGAAAACAGTTCAATCGCATGCTCGCCACGTTGCTGGTGGCCCTTGCTGCTGCCGGAGCCGTAACGTATGCCTGGTACATCTACAACGCCAACCGCCATATCACCGACGTCAAGATGGCCGCCGGCACGGGCGTGACCTTCCTTATCTCCAACGAATACGACGGCGAGTACAAGACCAACGCCGGCCTGAGTTTTTTGGGCCTGCTCGATCCCGTCTCGACCGACAATGTGCTCAACGGCTTCCAAAAGGTAACGGGCTTTACCGGCGGAACCACCCAGGACTCGCTCTTTGCCAGTATGTTTGGCGCCGCCGAGCATTCCGACTACTACAAGACCTCCCTGTACCTGGCCACCAACTCTGCCGCGACCGACGTGTACCTGTCGGGCATCGACTTTACCGAGCAGGACCCGGCAAACCCCATCTCCACCGCCCTGCGCGTGGGACTGGTTACCTATGCGCCGGGACAGGGCGACACCGTTACGGGCCAGTACGTCTTTGAGGTCTCGGGCGAGCGCAACCCCCAGGCGCGCTACAACACGCTCGACGGCAAGGATGCCGGCGAGAGCGAGCAGAACCACTTGGTGCTCGATAGCACCCGCTCCAATGGCACCACGGTTCATTTTGACCAGCTGACCAGTGCAAACTTCTGTGACTACAACGAAGACACCGGCATCGTGAGCCTCAAGGAGGCTACGACCAAGATCTGCAGCCTGCCCGCCGCTGCAAAGGGCACCAACCGCAGCACGCCCGTGCGCGTGGATGTGTACGTGTGGCTGGAAGGCTGCGACCCCGACTGCACCAACAACCTGGCCGCCACCAGCTTGCAATCGCTGGCGTTGCGCTTTGCCGGCAAGCGTTCGTAAGGGGGCTGGGTATGAGTGTATCGAACATCAAAGATATCCTAAGCTCGCGCCGTCGCATGGTTGCTGCGGCCGCATGGATGTTGGTGCTGGTAGCCGCCCTGAGCGCTGCCACCTACGCCTGGTTTAGCAACTCGCGCTACACCAACGTGACGCCCGTGGCGCACACGGTAAGCGACGAGGGTACCGACCTGCAGATTGGTCTTTCGGCCAACGGGCCCTGGGACACAACGGCAACGCTTGCCGCCGCCGACAAGACGCTCTATCCCGTCTCGACGGTAGACCTTTCCCGCTTTTGGTGCGGCACGTTCCAAAACGCCGCCGGCATCACGACCGACTACGCCGACTGCACCGCGCGGCTGGACGACTACGCCCTTTCGGGCACGCTGTACCTTAAGGGCAGCGATAGCGCGCTCAACGTGTACCTGTATCAGGGCCAGATGAACGTGACGAACGACCCGCAGCTGCTGGCCGCGCTGCGTCTGGGCCTGGTCATTACAACTCAGTCGGGCACGCAAACGCATATCTTTACCTGCGACGATTTGGGCAACACCTCGGGCGCCACCAGTAGGCGTACCACCGCGCAAGACGGCGTGGTCGTGGCGCCCGGTGCCTCGGGCTGGACCTACACCGCCGATCCCGCACGCGCCATAAGCGTCTACAGCAGTGCCGAGGTGCATGGGCAGATATTGTGTACGGCTGTGGTATCCTTTATCGAGGT
>USFK01000158.1 GCA_900553935.1 uncultured Collinsella sp. | reverse complement strand
CCGAATTGCCCAGCTGGTTGTGAATGGACGATACCTGCGCCAGCGAGCGGGACTGCGTGGTCTTGACCACAGTTCCGTCCGGGGCGAGTACCTGGGCTACAAAGTACGGGTCCATGACCACGCCACTGTTAGCGATGGCGGCGGCAATCACGGCGTTTTGCATGACGGTGGTCTGCGGCCCGGGCGTGTGGTCCATGCCGACAGGCTGGCCGGCGCCGGCCCAGGCGGTCTCCCACTCGGTCATGAGCGACGGGTCGGCCATGATGGAGGCCGCGGAGGTCAGGTCCTGGCCGAGCTTTTGGCCGTAGCCAAAGGCGTTGGCAAACTGCACGAGCGTGTTTGCGCCAACTTCGTTTGCCACTTGGCCAAAGACGACGTTGGAAGACACGGCAAAGGCCTGCTGCAGGCTGATGGTGCCGTAGCTCTCGTTGGCATAGTTGGTGACCGGCGCGTTGCCGATGTCCATGGAGCCGGGCGCCTGGTAGGTGCTGGTAAGGCTGGCGGTGCCGGTCTCGAGTGCCGCGGAAAGCGTAACGACCTTAAACGTGGAGCCCGGCGTGTACAGCGCGTCCATGGCGCGATTGTACATAGAGCCGTCCTCGCCGCCGCCCGCCTGCAGCAGGGCGTCGATGTTGGTGTTGTCGTAGGTGGGCGAGCTGGCACATGCGAGCACCGCGCCGGTACGCGGGTCGATGACCACTACAGCGCCCTTAAAGCCCTTGAGTGCCTGCTCGGCCGCCGTCTGGATGCGCGAGTCGATGGTGAGCTTGGCGGTGTTGCCCGGCTGGGTCTGGCCCGCGAGCGACGCGATGGCGTTGTTCCAGCTGGAGTAGTCCTTAGAACCGGTGAGCGTGTCGTTCATGACACTCTCGATGGCGGTGGTGCCATACTGCTGGCTCACGTAGCCAACCACGTGCGCTGCCAGGTTGCCGTTGGGGTAGGAGCGTACGTAGGTGCCGTCCTCCTGCTGCAGCGACTCGGCCAGCGTCACGCCGTCGGACGTGATGATGGAACCGCGCTGGATGTACTTGGAGCGGGCGATAGTGTGGTTGTTGGTCGGCATATCCTGATAGTCCTTGGCCTTGATGACCTGGACATAGGTGAGGTTGCCGATAAGGATGGCGAACAGCGCCGTAAAGGCGAGCACCGCACGGGTTAGACGGTTGGCGAGCGCAACGCGGCCGAGCACACCGGATTCAGGCGTGTCGAGCAGGCGACGGCGCATGCGCGAGCCGACGGAATGGCTGCCGCTGCCGTAGGAAGACGAGGTGGCAAAGCGCGTGCCCGTCGGGGCGGCGGCAGATGCGACCTGATCATCGGTGATGGCAGCCATGGTGCCGGTGCCGGTAAGCTCGGCCTCGCGTCCGGTCGCCTCGTCACCGGCGCGCAGCAGGAGCGCGACGATGATAAAGCTCGCCAGCAGCGAGGAACCGCCCTGGCTCATAAAGGGCAGGGTGACGCCGGTCAGCGGGATCAGGCGGGTAACGCCGCCCACGATCAAAAAGGCCTGGAAGCTGATGGCGGCCGTAAGGCCCGTGGCGCTAAAGGCGGCGAGGTCGGATTTAGCGCGGGCAGCCGTGGTGAGGCCACGCACGGCAAAGAGCATAAACAGGATGAGCACGGCGCCGCCGCCCAAAAGGCCCATCTCCTCGCCGATGGCAGAGAAGATAAAGTCGGACTCGACGACAGGGATGTTGTTGGCCATGCCGTTGCCGATACCAACACCGACCAGACCGCCATCGGCAAGCGAGAAGAGCGACTGGACGATCTGGTAGCCCTGGCCCTGGGCGTCCTTAAACGGATCGACCCAAACTTGGAAGCGCACCTGAACGTGCGACAGGAACTTGTAGGCGCCCACGGCGCCGACGGCCAAGAGCGCAAGGCCGATAACGACATACGAGAATCGACCCGTGGCAACGTAGAGCATCAGCAAGAAGATGGTGTAGAACAGCACGGCCGAACCCAGGTCGCGTTCGAAGACGACAACGAGTAGGCACACGCCCCACACGGCAAACAGCGGCAGCAGCAGTCGCAGGCGAGGGATCTTAAAGCCTAGGATCTTGCGGTTGGAGATGGAGAGCAGCTCGCGGTTCTCGGCCAGGTACCCGGCCAGGAACAGCACGATAAAGACTTTGGCGAACTCGCCGGGCTGGATGGTAAAGCCCGCGATGCGAATCCACAGCTTGGAGCCCGAGATCGTGGTGCCGATAAAGATAGGCAGCATCAGCAGAATGATGCCGATAATGCCAAAGGTGTACTTGTAGCGCATGACTACGTCGAGGTTCTTAACCAACGCGAGCGTTCCCACCATGAGCGCCACCGAGACAAACAGGATGATGAGCTGTGAGATGGCGAGAGCGGGGGCGAGACGCGTCACGAACGTGATGCCGATGCCCGAAAGCACAAAGACAATGGGCAGGATAGCGGGGTCGGCACCGGGCGCCAAGATGCGCACGGCAATGTGGGCCGCGGCAAAGGCGGCAAAGAGGCCGATCGGTACGGCGAGCGTCTCAAAGGAGATGGCAGCGCCCGCGGTGAGGACGTACATCGCATACAGTAGGATGACGGGGAACGCCGAGGCGATGAGCAAGAGCAGCTCGGTGTTGCGGCGACTCATAAGCGGCACTCCCTTTCTAGTTCTTTTCGGAGGCTTCGGCCTCGGCGGACTGTTCGGCGGTTTTCTCGGAATCTGATTCGGAGGTCGATCCCTGATTGGTGTTGTCGCGAATCGTTTGCGCGTCGATCACCTGGCGGGTCTGCTCCTCGTCGATCTGGTGGCGGTACTTGGATATCGTGTCCTGCGCATCGTCGACACTTGTTTGCGGAATGCCCGCCTTGAGGCGGTTTTGCGTGTCTTCGGGCAGGTCGGACAGCTTAATACTGGTTTCGCTTTCGAGCCAGTGAAGCTTGAGTCCGAGCGGCTTGCCGGGCAGGCCGCGCCAGACGGCGACATTGCCCTGGTGGGTACCCAGGTAGTACGAGCCGGTGACACCCGTGTAGGCCCAGATGCCAGCTGCCAGCACAAAGACGAGGGCCAGGATGGCGGCGATAGTAATGTTGCGGCGACGCACGCGTTGCGCCTCGCGCATAACGCCATCGTCAACCAGGTCAACGACTACTACGGTCACGTTGTCGTGGCCGCCGGCGGCAAGCGCCGCGTCCACTAGGTTGTCGACGCAGATTTGCGCGGTTGAGGACT
The DNA here is from genome assembly GCA_900553935.1 of uncultured Collinsella sp. GTDB lineage: Bacteria > Actinomycetota > Coriobacteriia > Coriobacteriales > Coriobacteriaceae > Collinsella. The sequence goes on along the minus strand of USFK01000158.1, from coordinate 901 downwards.
GCGTGGCGATGTTCTCGATATCGCTATCAGGAATCATGCTCGAAAGGCCGTCAGAGCAAAGGATCAGGCGGTCGCCTTCCTCGATATGCAGAGTGAAGTGGTCGGCATACATGGCGGGGTCCGAGCCCAGCGCACGGGTGATGACCGAGCGGTTGGGGTGGACGCGAGCCTCGTCTGCCGTAATCTCGCCGGCGTCCACGAGCTCCTCCACGTAGGAGTGGTCGCGGGTCACGCGGATGAGCGTGCCCTCGTGGAGCAGGTAGGCGCGAGAGTCACCCACGTGGGCGATGGCGAGCGTGTCGTTTTCGATATAGGCGCAAGTGGCTGTGCAGCCCATGCCGGGCTTGCCCAGGCCGTTCAGGGCCGCCTCGATTACGGCGGCGTTGGCTGCCTCGACGGCTGCGGCCAGGCGTGCTGCGTCGGCGGACTGCGGGGCCGTCTTGGCAATAGTCTCGACGGCGATGGAAGAGGCTACCTCGCCGGCGGCGTGACCGCCCATGCCGTCGCATACGCAAAAGAGCGGCGACTGCACCAGGTAGGAATCCTCATTGTGCGGGCGTACGCAGCCAACGTCAGAGCGGGCGCCCCACATGAGTTGCGTGGTGGTGCCGGCATCATAGGTCGAGTCGGTCTCGATGCGCTCCTCGGTCAGGGGCTCAAAGCTCATGGTCGAGCCGGGGTCTTTGAGCTTGGCCTCAACGGCGGCAACGTCGATCTCGGCTGTGTCACCGGGAGAGACGGTGTCGGTCTCGGCGTTTGATTCGGAATCGCCGGTGTCCGGGGAGCCGGGCTCTGCGGACGCGCAGGCGATCGACTCGTCGTCTTGCGGGCTGACGTCTATAGGCTCGGGCGTCGCAAAGTGCGACGGCGCGGGTGTGCTTTGCGACTGGGCGGCGGGCTC
>USFK01000157.1 GCA_900553935.1 uncultured Collinsella sp. | reverse complement strand
CTGACTATCAAGAGTAAGAGCTTGACTTGTCCTGATCCGGAAAATCCGAACTGGAGCAGCTCATCGGCAAAGGCAGAACCGTCGATATCGGCATCGGCGCAGAGCACGCCGGCCCCGGCGTCGACCAGATAACGAGCATTGGTGGTTTGGTGGTCGGCCGTCGCATGCGGATACGGCACGAGCACCGAGGGCACGGCGAGCGCAGCGATCTCGGCCACGCTCGATGCACCCGAACGCGAGAGCACCAAATCGGCAGCAGCCAGCATATCGCCCATGTTGTCGATGTAAGGCTGGACGCGGTAACGCTTCGCCTCCTCGGGCGTCAGCGCCAAAGCGCGCTCGGTCTCCTCAAAGCCGTCGGCACCCGTCGAATGCAACACATAGAGGTTCTTGCGCGAAAGCAGCTCGTTTTTGAGCGAAACCGCGCGCTCGTTGAGGTGCTGGGCGCCGAGTGAACCGCCAAAGACGAGCAGCAGCGTAGCGTCCTCGGGAACGCCAAGTGCCTTGCGGCCGCGAGTGCGATCGCCCTCGATCACCGAGCGACGTACGGGGTTGCCGGTCATGAGCACGTGGTCAGGGTCACCTTCGCGCTCAAAGACCGCGCGCGCTGCCGGCACCGAGATGCACACGCGGGCGGCGTGGGAGTTCATCATCTTGTTGGCCAGGCCCGGAACAGAGTTCTGCTCATGCAGCAGATACGGAACGCCCGCGCCCTTGCACCACCCCAGCAGCGGAACCTCGACATAGGCACCAAAACCGATGGCGGCATCGGGCTTGCCGACCTTTGAGAAATGACTGACGAGCGCACGCTTGGCCTTGTTGACACGCCACAGCGAGGTCAGCGCCGTCCAAGGACGGGAGCGGTCGAAGCCCGTAACCGTAATGGGCACAAAATCAAACCCAGCCTCGGGGACCAGACGACCCTCGAGCTTGCGCGACTGGCCCACGAACACAACGTGGTGGCCACGGTCACGCAGCTCTTCGGCCAAGGCGAGCGCGGGGTTGATATGCCCTGCCGTGCCGCCGGCTGCAATAGCAACGGTCATCTTATCGGTCATGGTAGTCCCTTCGTACACGCGGTCCCTGGTCGTCGGTGCGCAAACGCGCCGACGGGTCCGAGTTCAAATCGATTCGATTATATCCGCCGCCCGCATTGCGAGGAGTTGGGCGCTGCGGACGACCTTGCGGCGCCGTTCGCTGACGCGGACGGGCTGCCGGCTCGGTCGCAGAGCCATCCAGAACGGTAAAGCCGTTACGCGAAGACCGCTCGCCGCGCACGTGGGGCACGCCGGCGGTACTCTCATCCATAACGGCAAAGCTCTCGCGGCGACGGTCGTACTCATCGCGACGGGCGCTCTCGTACGAAACGCGTAGGATCAGACCGGCAAGCATAAGCGACACAATAATCGACGAACCGCCATAGCTAATAAACGGCAACGGTTTGCCCGTCATGGGAAACACGTTGAGGATGCCCAGCGCATTGATCAAAAACTGCACCGCGAGAATGACCGCAGAGCCAGACGCCATGAGCGCGCCCCGACGATCGGTCGCCTGCTCGGCAATGCGAAACGCCGAGTAGATCAGCATCGCAAACACCAAGAAGAACAGGACGGTTCCGACAAAACCGACTTCCTCGCCAATGATGGCCAGGATGTAGTCATTGTGCGCCTCGGGCAGATACGAGTACTTCATGGTTGAGTTGCCGATGCCACGGCCGAACAGACCGCCCGAGGCAAAGGCCATGATGGCAAGCGTGGCCTGATAGCCGTCACCATACTCGTCAGCCCAAGGGTTCAAGGCAACCTGAATACGCACCATACGGTATGGCTCTGCGACAAGCGCAATCACGATCACGAGAATGCCGAAGATTAGCACGCCGATGATAAATCTGGGGTCGAGACCCGCAAACAACGCCATGCACATGAGGGTCAACAGGATGATCAGGACGGTACCGAAATCGGGCTGGATAAAGATCAGAAAGAGCGAAATGCCCAGGTAGATGCCCATCTTGCGAAGGAATTCGTTGATGTTGCCACCGGGCGAAAAGAAGCGATCGAGCATGATGGCCGAATACGCAATGGCAAATGGCTTTAAAAACTCGGAAGGCTGGAACTGAATGCCGGCGATGTTGAGCCAGCGCGTGGCGCCACGGCTGCCGCTGCCCACCAAGAACACCAGAAACAGTAGCCCTATCATGCCGATAAGGAAGATCCTAAGCACATCCTCCCCAAACCAGCTGTCCGGCAAAACGCGCACGATGGCAATCAGCGCCAGAACACCGACCACGGCAAACGCAGCCTGTCGACCCAGAAAAAACGTCGCTGAGCCATTCTCGTGCAGCGCCTCGACCGAAGACGCCGAGTACACCATCAGCAGGCCAAAACACACCAAGATAAACAGACAGGCCATGAATATCAGACGGGGGCGCATGATGCGGGCGGGAACGCCGGCAATATAGCGTTCGCTAAACGACTGCCCGCCGCGACCGAAACGCGGTGTGCTACGCCGCGAGGAAGCACGGTCCGAGTCGGGCCTCCTCATACCTTGTCGGGGGCTCTCCTCTCTCACCGGCAACCCCTATTCCATTTGCGATTTCGCTGCAGCGGCAAGCTGGGCCACATAGTCCTTAAACACGCGGCCGCGCTCCTCATAGCCCGAGAACTCATCGAACGAAGAGCAGGCAGGAGAAAGTAAGATCACGTCGCCACGGCTCGACAGCGAACGGGCAACGTCCACGGCATCGCGTAGGTCATCCGCCTGGGCGATATCCACATCGCCATCGACATCGGCCTCGTCCATAGCGGCGGTGAAGCGCTCGCGCGCATCGCCAAAGCAGACGACCGAGCGCACGTTATCCATAACAACGCGCGCGAAGTCCGTGAGCGGCGTGCCCTTATCGTGGCCGCCGAGCAGCAAGATCACGTCGTCATCGGGAAATGCCGTCAGTGCCTTCTCGACCGCGTCGGTGTTGGTCGCCTTGGAATCGTTGACGTAGCGCACACCGTCAATCTCGCCGCACGGCTCCACGCGATGCTCGAGCGGCTGGAACGAGGCCAGACCGCGGCGGACACCATCGACATCGGCACCGACGGCCAGAGCAGCCGTGGCGGCACATAAGGCATTGATGACATTGTGGTGGCCCGAGATCTTGAGCTCGGACGTGGCGACAAGCTGAGTCTCGACGCCCTTCAGGCGCACGACCATTTTGCCGTCGCGCACAAAGGCGGCGTCTGCACCCTCGGGCTCGTCAAAAGCGACCTTGCAGATGCGGCGACCCGGCGTATAGATGTACTCATCGAACTCGTGAATGCCGGCGTCTTCGACATCGACAACCACCAGATCGTCATCGACCATATTGTCAAACAGCTTGATCTTGGCAAGCGCATAGTTCTTATGGCTCTTATGCCAGCCCAAGTGGTCGGGAGTGATGTTGAGCAGCACCGCCACGCGAGGGTGGAGCTCGGTGGTCGTAGCAATCTGATAGCTCGAGAGCTCAGCCACAAACCACTCGTTGTGGGCTCGGCCGTCAATCTCGTTGACCGGCGGCTCGCCGATGTTGCCGACAGCTACGCTGGCCTCGCCGGCAGCCTTGAGCAGATAATCAGTCAGCGACGTGGTGGTCGTCTTACCGTTGGTGCCCGTGATGGCAATCCAGTTATCGGGCGACAGGCGATAGGCAAACTCTGGCTCACCCATAATCTGAGCGGCATGTTCGCGCCCGGCCTTAAAGAAGCCCGAGAACTCCGAGATGCCCGGGCACGTCACGCATACGTCATAGGCGCCCTCGACCTGTTCGGTCCCATAGACAAACGACGCACCAGCAGCCTCGAGCGCACGCGTGGCGTCATTGGGCTCAGAGGTGCCGCCGCCATACACGGTAACGGCGCTTACGCGCTCGGGATGTGCCAGCGCCCAGCGGGCGACATCGAGACCGGATTTGCCCTGACCCAAAACGAGCAGGCTAAAGACATCAGCAAGAGGCATGAAAGACCACTATCCCAACTGGAAGAACAGAGCAAGGCCAACGGCACCAAAGGCCGCAGCGATAATCCAAAAACGGATGACGACCTTGGTCTCGGCCCAGCCCTTCTTTTCGAAATGATGATGGATGGGCGCCATAAGGAAGACGCGCTTGTGCGTAAA
>USFK01000156.1 GCA_900553935.1 uncultured Collinsella sp. | reverse complement strand
TGAAGCAGAAGCACTTAAGACTGTAGTAGAAGCTATTGAAAGTAAACGCCAGGGCCAAGATCACGAGTGAACCGGCAATATCTGCCAATACGCCCGCAACACGGCGCTCGATAAGCCAACTCTCGAAATGCGGAGCAACATTGCGCCACACGCGCCACAGCAAGATGCCCATGCCGATGACGCCGGGAATATTGAGCAGCAAAATCTCGGAGCACAAGAGGCCGATCAGGTTGCCGGCGGCAAAGCCCGCATCGCCCTCGCAGTACTTGCGATAAATCATGTACAGTATGTACGCCACAAACGGCTGCAGGCACGCAGAGATAAACGCAACCACCATCGAAGGGTCCTGAGAAAAGACATCGGTGAGCTTATCGACACTCGTGGCATCTTTCGAAGCCAAGAACAAGCCAATGACCACCACGGGCACCACGCCCAAGATAACCTCGACCAGAGTAAACAACTTAGCAGTCAGATCCTCGCTAGCCGTATTGAGGTGAGGCGCCCACCCAGGATGAGCATGCGCGCCAACCTTCTTGTCCTTCTCGGCACGATCGGCCTTTTTGTCCTCGGCAACCCGACGACCAGGATCCTTGCGAGTCCCCGCCGCAGCAACCCGAGCCCGAGACTTCTTACCCATACAAAAACACCCCACAACAGGAAATAAACCAAAACGCCGCTACCCAGTGTACCCCACCCATGAACGGTGCCGTCCCAACCAGCCCCCACACAAAACGTGCCGCCCCTAAAGGGGCGGCACACAAACTTTAATATCAGCTTTTCTGTAGCGATCCGGCCTCCCGCCCTGCGCTCCGCAGCAGCCAGCGCCAAGCGCTAGTAGTTCACCACCTGCTCCTCAAAGTACGCCTTGGGGTGGTTACACACCGGGCACACCTCAGGCGCCTCGGCGCCCACATGCAGGTGCCCGCAGTTCAGGCACTTCCACACCTTTACGCCCTCGCGCTCAAACACCTCACCCGACTCAATGCGCTCGACGAGCTTGTTGTAGCGCTCCTCGTGAGCCTTCTCGACGGCAGCGACGCCGCGGAACTTCGCGGCGATCTCGGCAAAGCCCTCCTTATCGGCGGTCTTGGCAAACTCGTCGTACATCTCGGTCCACTCGTAGTTCTCGCCCGCGGCGGCATCGCGCAGGTTATCCAGAGTGCCGGGAACGGCGCCATCGTGCAGATACTTAAACCACAGTTTGGCGTGCTCGGACTCGTTGCCAGCCGTCTCGGCAAAGATGTTCGAGATCTGAACGTAGCCGTCCTTCTTTGCCTTGGAGGCATAGTAGCGATACTTGGTGTGTGCCTGGGACTCACCGGCAAAAGCGGTCTCGAGGTTCTTCTTGGTTTGGGAATTCTCAAAATCCATAGGTGTACTTCCCTTCAACGCATGCCGCCCGTAGGCTTCGAGCGGCCTCGTCTTTAGGATGCCCTCATGTCGGAAATCTAAACCTTACAATCCTGTTCTTCAGATTTGCACGGGCTAGATGCTCAGCCAGCGATCGCCCTCGGCTCGGCAAAAGCCCTCACGCTCCAGGTCGGCCAGAATGCCCGCGACAAGCTCGCGCTCGACCGGCCCGCGCCCAGCCGCCGCTTCCATATCGTTAACGCCCACCACGGCATCAGCAAGCGTAATCCCCGCCGGTTGGCCATCGCGCGCTGCCAGCAACATGCGCACGATATGCGCGCGCTTTTGGCGACGTGAGCCCTCAAACTTTGATTGACGGCTATAGCCCGCCGAGCGCCTGGACGGATTGGGCAACGTCTTTTTTAGATATGCGCCGTAATCCAGCAACGCGTAATACCACGCGCGCGGCGTGTCGGCATCATCGAGCGGCACGGCAAAGGGAGCGATCTCGTCGGTCGCCGCACCGGGGGCCGCCGGACAGGCCGCCTGAATCAGCGGCACCAGCTCGCGGTCGGGAACAGCCGGTACATCGGGAAAGAAGTGATGCAGAAAGACCGTGCGCACGTTGGTCTCCAGATACACGCCTGGAAGGTCAAACGCAAACGACCGGATACCTTGCGCCGTTGCCGGGCCAATACCAGGCAGAGCGACCAAGTCACGCGTCTCACGCGGAAACTCACCGTCCCAGTCCTCCACAACGCGCTGAGCGGCCTTGTGGAGCGCCAGAGCGCGTCGGTTGTAGCCCATGCCCTGCCAAGCGTCCAAAACATCGGAAGGCGCGGCTTGGGCAAGCGCCTGCACGGTCGGAAAGCGATCGAGCCACGCCGGCATACGCGTCTCCACGCGTGGCACCTGTGTTTGCTGCAACATGACCTCGGAAAGCCAAATGATGTACGGATCGCGCGTGCGGCGCCACGGAAGGTCGCGATAACGCAGGACCCCTTCCGAACGAATCATCGAACGAAAGGGGTCCTGAATCATATCTATGCTCCTTATGCGGCGCTATTCCTCCCGGCATGTATACGCACAGGTGGCGTACTCGGGAAACGCTTCGCGGTCGGCGAACTTGGGATCGACGGCCGGGAACTGGCGGTGAGCGACGATGTCGCCGAGCGAAACGGAATCGAGGTAGTCGCGCATCAATGCTTGAGCTCCGGCCCACAGGGGATGATAGCAGCACGTGCCCATGCGCGCACAGTCGCCATCGGGTGCGGTGCAATCATTCATAACCATAGGGCCCTGAACGGCCTCGACGACCTGACGAATGGTGACGTCGTCCGGACTGACCTTGAGACGCATGCCACCGTGGACGCCACGCAGGCTCTCCACAATACCGGCCTGGACCAAACCGTGCTGAATCGAGCGGGCAAACGAATACGGAACATTGACCTCTTCGGCAGCGGTGCGAACAGAAAGCAAACGCTCCGGATCCTCGGCAAGCATCGCCAACATACGAAGGGCGTAATCAGTCTTCCTCGATATGTCCATTTTTCCCCTTTCAAGGAATACGAACAGCTCGAACGAGCTCCGGGGCCGAGCTTGTGTCGAGACGCTAAATGACCGCAGGACATCCAAATGGTAAATCGGATATCCACTGAACGCCGCGCTCGGAGCGAAATGCATCAGATGCGGCCTACAGTGCAATTTAGTATAGCCTAACCCCCTGTCTCGTTGAACAGGTGTTGCGCAACAAAGCTGTTGTTCAGACAAATATACTTATTAGATTTTACTTGCGTTCCCGAAGGCGCGGGGATTCTGGGCGAAGATGCGCCAGGGCGATCGTTCTATCGAAACAAAGTGCATCAAACGCAAAAAGCCACGTCCGAAGACGTGGCTTTAATTGCGTTGGCGGGAAGTACGGGGCTCGAACCCGCGACCTCCGACGTGACAGGCCGGCGCTCTAACCAGCTGAGCTAATACCCCACGCGCGTTGTGCGGGAGCTATTATACGCAGAGGATACAAGGTCTGTCTAGCCCAAAATTGAGAAAGTTTTGTGGGACTGGGAGGAGCTGGCCGGGGCCAGCGCATCTGATGGGCAGGCGGGACCCCGGCCGATGAATTCTCCCGTATATTCCGATCGTTTAAATCGGTCTAATCAATCGGAATTTGCAGGACTCCATTCGTAGCAGCTGCTCGGGTGTAGACATGCACCCCTGTTCGCCGTTGGGATAGAAAGGCAATCAGCACCGTTCCCACCAGGAAGACGGCTGCCAGCGCTACGTCAACGACACGGAGCCCCTGCTTGACTGCCACCAGTTGCCCCCTACTCGAGCGCCACGTCCGTGGCGGCACCGGCCGAATCCGTCACGTGAACCACGGAGCCATCGAGCGTCGCAGACGCAATGGTGCCCGTACCCGTGATGGCGTTGCCCGAGGAGTCGACCACCGAAACGGGCTCCGAGTCTCCGCCAATCGTGTACGCCACAACGTCCCAAGTCCCGTCGGACTTATTCTCCGGAACCACAATGACCGAGTTGTACAGGATGAGCGTAACGGGAGTCCCGCTCACGGTAAACTCCTGCGTCTTGTTGCCCTGAGGGTCGGTTGCCACCACAGCATAGGTACCGTCGCCGGTAGCCTCGATGGCATAGGAGACGCCCTGATACGTAACGGATCCATCCGCAGTGGTCTGGACCTGCTGCCGCTCCTCCGCCGTGGTGGCAGCGGGCTCGGCGCTCTGCGTGTTATCCTGCGCGCCCAAGAAGGTGACAACGGCAACAATGGCGAGAATA
>USFK01000155.1 GCA_900553935.1 uncultured Collinsella sp. | reverse complement strand
GTCACGCAATCCACGGGTCAGGTCATTGTGCCAAGGAGTCTGATTCGTATATGATTGTATAAAAAGAACATTATAGGTCTGTTCAGCAGCAGCTATCTCCAGAAATGCCGTAAATAAAAGAAGCAGAAGAGTATAATAACGTTGTCGGATCATAAAGTTACATAACTGCGTTGTTTCACAATATGCACGCAAATATACGCTATTATCTTGAAAGCAACGCAGATATATAATTTTATTTTTTTACTCTTCACGCAATGCTTCTGCCGGTTGTATCTTCATAGCCTGACGTGCGGGAATCCAAACAGCCAGAAAAACGGTAAATACCAACAATAGATAAGTGATAAAAATACCGGCAACAAAACGGAACAAGGTGAATTCAACCGGATAATCGGATACAATTTCTGCCAATCCCAAGTTTGCCGCCACTACTATTGCCGGAATGAATGCCAATGTGAGCAATACTACCCCTTCTCCCCAAAGAAGCCTGCACAGACTGACTCTTGAACCGCCCAAAGCTACACGTAATCCGAGTTCGGAACGACGTTGCTGCGTTCGAAACCAAAATTGCCGCCCGCGTTGCCCGAGGCTGCAACGGTAAAGCTTGCGGCTCCATCGGTGGCAAGCGTGTAGTTCTGCGCCGCGTCGCCCAAGAGACCGTTCACGCGCACCCAGTACGTTCCTGCGGCAAATGTTTCGCCCTCGGCCATTGCCGTGCCCGGAGCGCCGTCCGCGTCGTGCACAAACTCGAGATGGGCCGTGCAGGCATCGGTTTCGAGCTTGCCCTCGAGTGATGCCGCAATCTTGGCGCGCACGTCTTCGCCGGCCTTAAGGCCTTCGAGTCCCTCAAAATGGGGCGTCAGCGCGCGTGGATCGATATCGATGGGCACAGAGCCCTGCAGCCCCGTAACGGTCTCGTTGCCCAGGGCGTCGACATCCACATATTCGATGGCAAACGCATGGCCCGAAGCCGCCACGTTGAGTACGTTGCTGCTGTCGACGAGGCGGAAATGACCCTCGCCAACGGTCTTACCGTCCTGGAGCGAGGCGTCGCTCAGCGAGTTGCCGTACGTCATGCGCATGCGGGTCGGGAGGTAGTACGAAGCTGTCTGCTTGTGCTGTGTATCGTAATCGTAATTGCGCTGATAGATGCTCCGGGCCAGCGCCGCATCAACAAAGTCGGATGCGATAATGCCAATGTGCTTGAGGTAATCTGACTTTGTATCCTCGGTGCCGCTGGGATTGATGTACGGGCTCTTGTACAGATGCTCGTTGACTACTCGTGCCGAGGTAAAAGGATTGCCTCCGTGCGACAAGCCCGTGCAGCTGGTGTAGTTGATAGACCAGCAACGCTCCTGGACTTGCACCTTGGCCTCGTCATCGTCCACGACGTCCACCTTGTTGCGCGTGCGCCCGGTCGTTTCCTTCAACGCATTATCGACCCAGCTGAGCTTGTCGGTTCCCGTGAGTTTGTACTTGTCCTGGGCGTATACCTTGGTGCAATAGGGCTCTTTGTCGCCTGTTTCCCCCGCGGCTTCAAAGCCCCGCGCGTCTTGGACGAGACACATAGTGGTGCTGTCGGAGTGATCCTCGATCTTGTCATCCCATTCGGTAAGGTCGAGGCCCCACGTGTGGCCGTCTGCGCTGTTGCCGTCGAGCCTAAATCGACGCAGCAGGACGATCTTTCCGCGCACCTCGCCCAACGTGGGGACGTGGCTCGACGTGTAGAACAGGTTGGGGTTATCGGCCATAACCTTGGCGAAGGCCGTCGTTATGCTTTCGTCGGTAGCCTCATCGTTGCCGCGCGATACGAGCATGATGAGCGCTTCTGACAGGTTTTCGTTCAAAAACGTTTTGAAGTACCCGATGACATCGGAGAGATGCAGATAGTTCCCGTCTTTTTTGAGTAGGTAGAAAATCCCGTGGTCGATACCGGGGTCGTCGCCCTTTCCGAGTCGGATATCAAAATAGCGGATTCCCTCGAGCAACTGCGTGGGAATGTAATCCTGCTGGCATTTTACTTGCGAGGATTGGGGCTCAGTGTCGTTGTCCACGCTGCAGGTGCCCGAATCGTGCGTACCCGGGATGCTCAGCTCGTCGAGGAACTTGTTGTCGTCGACGTATTTCATCCAACATGGCCCATCGACGTAGCTGCTGTACGTGATCCAGTCGAGGCTGCTAACCGTGGCATCGTTCTTTTTCATGTCGTAACCGATAAGTTCGAGCTCCCACGGAATGCTCTTACTCTTATGGCAGATCTTATTGTTGTCCTGGTCTTTGCCGTTCGATTCTATTGCCAGGTACTTAATGTCTTTTTTCTCGGTTTCTTTCTCGACCGTGCGGTCTCGGATGATATAGGTTCCGTTTGATTGGCGCTCGAACGCAAAAGCGCGGCTGGGCTTGTTGTCATACTCGCCGCCCCATACGTGGATGACCTTTCCATCTTTGTCCGAGTCGTCGTCGACCGACCAAATGCTGTAGCCCGTCTTTTTATGCTCTTCGAAATTGAGCAAGGTGCGGATAGCATACCAGTTTGTATCGTCATTCTTGGTCGTTACGTTCTCAAGGATGAGCTTGCTGGACGTGCCGTCGTTAAACAGGTGGCAGACGTTGCCGCGAACGTTGCCGTCTTGGTTGACGCTCGCGGTGCGAAAATAGCCCGCGGGGCGAAGGCGAATGACGAAATTGTCGAGGCTGACTGACGCTGTGGCAGCGTCTTCTGCAAATGCCGCGCGCACGGGAAGGCCCAATCCCGCGGTTTCGGGCAGGCTTGCAAATGGCGACAATGCTGCGAGTCCTAGGCCCAACGTGAATGCTCGACGGCTGATGGCATGGTGTTCGGTCATAACTCCTCCATTCGCAGCGTGCGGCTGTACGCTCGTTTTGGACACTATACTGCCCAGATGTTTAAAGGCGTCGGCTTAATTGCCTGCGCGGCGCTATAAATCGGCGGGCGGACGTGTTGGGATGCTTGCCCATTTTGTGTCGCCACCGCGCTTGGGGGAGTGGTTTTGGTGCCCGGCGCCTTTGCGCTCGTTAGCTACCGGCATAAGAAAGGGAGGGCCGGTGATGCGGCCCTCCCTTGGTGCGAGGCGCTGGGCCACCGTCGCTTGCTTGCGCTGCGCCCATGTTTCCCGTTGCGCTCGCCAGTCGCTTAGCGCTTGATCTCGATATCGTCGAGCTTGACGTCCATGGCCTCAGTCTTGGCCTTGGCGATGTCATCGGCAAATTCCAGGGACTTCATCATGGCTTCGACGGCGTCCTTGTGCTCCTTGACGTTGTCGATGCGCACGTAGACGCTGCCGCCCTCAACGTCGGTGAAGTACTCAGTCGTTACGCCGCCCGAGTGCGTGAAGTAAGCACTGCGCCAGGTCTTGCCGTTGTATTTAACGGGGTCGCTTTCGGTCCATCCGGAGTTGGCCTTCCACTTTGCCTCGTAGTCGAACAGCTCGTCGGCGTTCTTGTCGGGGTCGAAGACAGGAATGAAGCGGTCGCTCGCGTGCTCGCTTTCGGTGAACTTAAACTGGGCCCTGTCGGCCGTGTCGCCGGCAACGTCGGTAATCTCGACGCCCTCGGGGACCTCGACCTTAAACCAAATGAAGTCGGTCCTCATATCCACGGCTGACTTTTCTGCTCCGCCGCCACCGCTGCTGCCGGTAGCGCCACCGCTTCCGCCACAGCCCACCAGGGCAACCGCGGCAAAGAGGCTGATGCAGAGGGTGAGAATCGCTAAGGCCTTCTTTTTCATGGTCGTGTCCTCCTCGATCTGTAACCGCCCATGGATTACCTGCCTTTACTGTACGCGCGAGCGGCTCGTTCGGGTGGGCCATGTGTCCCATTCTGGAGGTCGGATTTGCGCCGACAAGTGGCAATATGCGCTGGTGTAAAGAGGGGAGGGCCGATGCCATCGACCCTCCCCGGGGTTGGGTGCCCGTTGTTTTAATGGGGCATGTGCGTGTGGGCGTGTGCGGGGTTCCGTTACTTGATCTCGATGCTCGAAATCTCGACTTCCCGCGCCTCGGAAACTGCCTCTGCCATGTCATCGGGGAATTCGATGGAGTTGAGGAGCGCCTCGGCTTCTTTCTTGTGCAGGTCGAAGTTTGAGATAAGGACGTAGACGCTTCCCGGCTCAACGTCGGTAAATAGGAGGGTCGAGACGCCGCTGTCATCC
>USFK01000154.1 GCA_900553935.1 uncultured Collinsella sp. | reverse complement strand
GAGGATGCCCATCTCCTTGGCGATGTCGGCCACGATGGGGGCCGCGCCGGTACCGGTGCCGCCGCCCTCGCCGCAGGTGATAAACACCATGTCGGCGCCAGCGAGCGCCTCGGCGATGTCGTCGCGGGACTCATCGGCAGCCTTGCGGCCAACCTCGGGATTGGCGCCGGCGCCCAGGCCGCGGGTAAGGTCGGTGCAGATGTGCACCTTGATATCGGCATCAGAGATCGCGAGTGCCTGAGCATCGGTGTTGATGGCAACAAACTCGACGCCGCGGATGCCCTCTTCGATCATTCGATTGACCGCGTTGGTACCGCCGCCGCCGACGCCGACCACCTTAATGACGGCAAGGTAGTTGTTGATCTCTGTCTCGTGCATGTCGGTCCTCCGAACAAAGGTTATAGCCATAGCATGGGTCGACCCCTGCGCACATTAACCTTCAGGTTGAAAGTAAATGCAAAGGTAAACCGTATTATGTTTGCACATTATGAACGTATCAGTCAAATAATTGACCGTGAAAACCAAACAAACCAGATAAACGGCGTGGTATGGCCCCTCAACAAAGCATCAACCAGCGCTACGAGGTCGGAGCATTCCTAAATGTGTAGTTGCCCGGAGAGCGCACATTGATATACGTTACGCCCTCTACCTGCGAAAGCAACTTGGTGACTACGCGTTCCTTCTTGGCGATATCGTCCGAATCGCCCAGCGACACCTCAATGCCGTTATTGAGGTTTGCCGAGATGGCTTCGACCGAAGGCGTGGAAATATCCTTGACTTGTCCCAAGAACTCGCTCGAAAAACCACGCACATAATCCAGGCCGGCCTTAACGGCTTTGGAGTTCACCGCCTGGCCGGAAACCGGAGCGACATCCGCCGAGACATCAGTCAACAACACCGCGCCATAATGCTTGGCGAGCGCCAGCGCGGCATCGATTCCGGTCAAGGTATTTGAGCCCTGCCCTGTCGTGATGACGTTGCCCTGGTCGTCCACTTCGACCGACGTCGACAGCGGGGCGATCCAGGTGTCATCGTCTCCGATAGCCCAGGCAAGGTCGTCGGAGCTGATATACGCAATGGCGATAACTTTACGCTCCGTCGGCGTGATGATAAGCGTATGGGGAAACTGGCGCTGGACATCCACGCCCGAAACCCACGGGTTCTGCTTGAGATCCTCGGTAATCTGGTCGGGATCGACGTTAAAAAGCGACGTTCCCTCGGGCAAGTCGATCAGCTGGATAGCATCGTGCTTCGTCACATGCTCGCTGCCTTGAATCTGAATATCAGTGGCAGTAAACAGTCCAGAGTTGATCACCACGATGGCAACGACGACGAGCACGGCCAAGACGGCCAGAACACCGCCCACGATTTTGCCTTTGCCTGTAACGACAGAAGCGGCGTCTGATGTTTTATTTGCCATCGCTCCAAGTGAAGATAACGGGTTGAAACCTTTTTTACTCGAAGGCTTCTTGGCGGTAGCCGGCACCGATGTCAGCGAGCGCGGTTTCGATGCGCCCAGCGTGAGACCTGGACGCGCCGCTTTAGTTCCCGTCGAGGGCTTGGGAGCTGCCATGGGACGGGCAGGCTTGGCGCCCATAACAGGCTTTGACGTCACCGAGGGACGCGAGGACTTTTTTGCGGCCGGACGATTACCGAGCTGCGAGCCGACGACCGGACGACTGGTCTGTCGAGCATGCCCGACAGACTTAGAGTGCGCGACGGTATTGCGTTGAGGTTTGGCAGGCGCGCCGGAACGCCCTCCGGCGCGGCGGAAGGTGGGTTTCGATGCTCTAGAAGCCGAGGTATTTAACTTCCGGTCTGAGCTCGATGCCATACGCCTCCCTCACCTTTCCGTGCACATGTCTGATAACCGCGGCAACGTCATCGGCCGAGGCAGTTCCGTTATTAACGATAAAATTAGCGTGAACGGGCGAAACTTCCGCGCCGCCAATCGAAAAACCCTTTAATCCACAATCCTCGATAAGCTTGCCCACACTCGCATCGGGCGGGTTGCGAAAGACCGACCCGCAGGATGCGCGACCCATGGGCTGCGTACGCTTGCGCCTTGTAAGGTACCGCTCCATGCGCTCGCGAATGTCGGCCTTGGGCGCCGGTTTAAGCTTGAGCACGCACTCGAGGATGATCTCATTGCGGGGAAGGCTACATTCGCGGTAGCCCCAAGAGATCTCGGACCCCGCATAATGCTTGATACCGGATGCCGGGTCAAACGTTACGACATCCTCAACCAGCGAGCCAATCCACTCGGTCCGCGTGCCGGCATTCATAGATATCGCACCGCCGACCGAACCAGGAATGCCAACGGCAAACTCAAGGCCCGAGAGGCTACGCGACAGGGCATCGTTGACCAGGCGCGCAAACATCACGCCCGCACCGACCGTCAGCGTACAACCGTCATCGGCAACAACCGTGCGCTGGAACTCACGTCCGAGCGAAATGACGGCACCGCGATAACCGCCATCGGCAACCAGCAGATTGGAACCCTTGCCGATGATGACCCACGGCACCTGCTCGCGATCGAGCACCGCCACGGCGCGGCGGAGGGCATGATAGCTATGGCACGTCACAAAGAGGTCGGCCTTGCCGCCGATACGATAGCTCGTATGACGCGCAAGGCGCTCGTCCTCGATCACATCCGTGTCGATCATGCCCGAGAGCGCCATGACGGCGTTAAACAGACCCATTAGACTTAAGCGTCTTTCTTGGCAGTCAGATACTCAATGAACTCGGGACCGACGGTCGTAACGTCGCCGGCACCCATGGTGAGCAGCAGGTCGCCCTCGCCCACCATCTGCTCGAGCTCCTGATTGAGCTCAAGACGGCTGGAGCAGTACACGACCTCCTTGCCAGGATGCTTGGCGCGCACGGTATCGGCGAGCATCTTAGAGGTGACACCCGGAATGGGCATCTCGCCAGCCGAGAACACATCAATCAGCAGCAGTTTATCGGCATTGGCAAATGCATCGGCAAAGTCGTCGCACAGGGCCTGCAGGCGCGAATAGCGGTGCGGCTGGAACACGACGTCGACGTGCTTGTAACCCAGCGACGCAGCGGCAGCAAGCGTCGCCTTGATCTCGGTGGGGTGATGGCCGTAATCATCGACCACGGTGATGCCATCGATATCGCCCACGTGGGTAAAGCGACGGCGGACGCCCTCAAAGCTCGAGAGCGCCTTGGCGGCGGCGTCGATGTCAAGGCCCAGGACATGGGCGACGGTGAGCACCGCCGTGGCGTTGAGCATGTTGTGGCGACCGGGATTGCTCTTGATCTCCACAGCGCGCTCAGTGCCGTCCTCAAAGCGAACGATAAAGTCACTCTGGATGCCCTTGACATCCGGGTGCATGCAGACGATGTCGTTGCTCTCGGCAAAGCCGTAGGAAAGCACGTGACGGCCCGTCGACTTGGCGAGCTCGACCAGATGCTGGTCCTCACCGCAGACGATGACGGTGCCGTCCTCGCCCACCAGGCTCATGAATTTGGCGAAAGTTGCCTCGATCTCCTCGATACCCGAGTAGTGATCGAGGTGGTCGGCCTCGACGTTGGTCACAATGACTACGTTGGGGTTCAGGAACAGGAAGGAGCTGTCGGACTCGTCGGCCTCGGCGACAAAGTAGTCGCCCGAGCCGTTCTTGCCGTTCGTGTCATAGCCCTCGACGATGCCACCGATCAGGAAGCTCGGATCCAGACCCATGCGGTCGAGCATGGTGGCACACATCGAAGACGTGGTGGTCTTGCCATGCGTGCCGGCAACAGCGACGGTGGTGTAGCCGTGGCCCAAAGCAGAGAGCATCTTGGCACGGGGCCACACGGGAATACCAAGCTCGCGAGCGCGCACGAGTTCAGGGTTGGACTCCGGAATAGCGGTGGAGACAACAACCACGTCGGGCTTGACCTCGTCGATCGTGGCGGCCTCATGGCCCACATGCACCTTCACACCAGCGCGGGTAAGCTGGCGGATATAACGTGACGTCTTAAGGTCGGAGCCGGTAACGGCATAACCGCGCTCGTGCAGAACGAGGGCGATGCCGCTCATGCCGGCGCCGCCGATACCGATAAAGTGGGCGCTCTTAAACTCGGGCGCGGAGGTTGCAGTCTGGGAATCAGCCATGTGCTCGTGTACTCCTTGCGTAAACACTGCCTGTAACCCGTTAACTGTACCGCACCTACCGCATCAGCGCGAGGGCGACCGAAGATATCCCGTCTAACTAACGCAAACCCT
>USFK01000153.1 GCA_900553935.1 uncultured Collinsella sp. | reverse complement strand
GAGCAATCAAAGGTGGATATGCTATCCCTGCTTTCAACTTCAACAATATGGAACATCACGGCCTCCTTCTGGTCCAGGATGCCGCACGCCTCCACGATGGCATCGATCACGGTCTCGGGGCGAATGGCGCATCCGGGCGCATACACGTCCACGGGAATTGCGCGGTCCACGCCGCCGATCACGTTATAGGCATCGCGGAACACGCCGCCCGAACACGCGCAGATGCCGCACGCCACCACGCACTTGGGCTCGAGCATCTGGTTGTAGATCTGGCGCACGACGGGCAGGTTCTGGGCATTGACCGACCCCGTCACCAAAAAGATATCCGCATGCTTGGGGTTGCCGGTGTTGACCACGCCAAAGCGCTCCGCATCGAACAGCGGCGTGAGCGAGGCCAGCACCTCGATATCGCATCCGTTGCAGCTCGAGCCGTCGTAATGAATAACCCACGGCGAGCGCGACATTTTATGATCCATGGATGCCGTCTCCTAAATAAACACGTCGACGAGGATGGGCATAAGGTTGAGCAGGTCAAACACCAGCGCCACGCCCCAGCCGAGCTTAAAGCAGCTGCGCCAGGTGCTGCGTGCGAAGGTGTTGTCGATCAGCACCTCGACAAAATACGTCGCAGCCATCACGACCAGGGCTACGACCCAGCTCACCGGGTTGTCCCAGACAAAGAACATACCCACCCACATCAAAAACAGCACGGTCTCGCACCAGTGCATGAGGGTCATCTTGGCCAGCGTGCCGCCGCTCATCTCGGTGGCGACGCCCTGGACAATCTCCTGATGCGCGTGATGCGAGTACGAAAGGTCAAACGGCGACTTGCGCAGCTTGATGGTAAGCACCGCGAGCAATGCGAGGAAAATGGGCGCGCTGTACACGATGATGGGGGCCGACTGCCCCGTCACGGCGATGGAATCAAAGCTGTCGGTAGCAAGGTACAGGCCCACGCTCATCAGCAATACGGCGGGCTCGTAGCTCATGACCTGCAGCAGCTCTCGGTCGGCACCAACCTGGGCAAACGGGCTTTGCGTCGAGGCGGACGCCAACACCACAAAGATCGCGGCGAGCGTAACCATAAAGGCGCACAGCAGCGTGTTGGAGCCCGACACAAAGATGCCGCCGCCCACGACGGTAAAGATGAGCGCGCATGCCATATAGGTATCGTCCATGGTGTTTACGCTGGCGGGGGCCTTGCGCAGCAGCTTGGCAACGTCGTAGAAGGGCTGCAGCAGGCGCGGGCCCACGCGGCCCTGCATGCGGGCGGACAGTTTGCGGTCAACGCCGTCGATCAAGCCGCCCACAAGCGGCGCCAGCAGGGCAAACGCCGCGGTACCTACAAAGATGCCCACGACGCCCGAACCTTCAAAATACTTGCCGCGCAGCACCGAGGGCGCACTCATGGCAAGCCGCTCGGGCCCAATCCACGCGCAACACAGCAGCGCAAACAAGATAATGCTGCAGCACACGACGCTGCCCGCGGGGCCGATACGCTTCTCGCCAAGGGCGTCCTCCGAGTACCAATTGCGCTTTTCGGCCTTCACCTCGTGTCCCATCGAGCCGCGGAAATGGCGATATTTGTCGGTTCCCACGCCCGAAAGATATACGTTTACGTGCGGTTTGTTGCTCACGCGGAATGAAGTCAGCAGCACCACGGCGATAAACGCCACGATAACCACCATCAGATACATGGCGTCCTTGCCAATAACGTACGGCACGCGGCCAAACACCATGGCCAAGTAAGGCGACACCAGGCCGCTCGAGATAACCGGGAACGCCACGCAGCACAGAATCAGCAGCGCGGCGATGGTGTTGAGGGCCATCCATTCGGTCTTGTGGACATTGACCTCAACGTTTTGAGCCGTGGGGTCGACGCCCGAAAGCTTGGCAAGCCACTTGCCCCAGAAGAAGAACGTCGCGGCCGAGCCAAAGGCCAGCACCATGATCATGAACACGTTGCCGGTCTGCGCAAACGCCACCAGGGCGCCCCACTTGGACACGAGCATGCCAAACGGTGCCACAAACATGCCCATAATGCCCAGCATCATCAGGCGCGTCAGGTGCGGCATGCGGCTGAACATACCGTCCATGTCCTCGATATTGCGGCTGCCGATATGATGCTCGGCCGTGCCCACGCACAGGAACAGCAGCGACTTTGCCACCGTGTGGAACAGGATTAGGAAGATGGCGGCCCACACGGCCTCGGGCGCGCCGACGCCCAGACAGGCACTGATGAGTCCCAGGTTGGAAATGGTGGAGTACGCGAGCACGCGTTTGGCGTTGCTCTGCGAGATGGCCATGAGGGCAGCGAGCAAAAACGTGATGGCACCCACGCTCGTGACCATAAAGCCGGTCACGGGATAGATGGCATAGAGCGGGCTGAGCTTGACCATCAGGAACACGCCGGCTTTGACCATGGTTGACGAGTGCAGCAGGGCACTCGTGGGCGTGGGGGCAACCATGGCACCCAATAGCCAAGTGTGGAACGGCATCTGTGCGGCCTTGGTGAGCGCGGCAAGCGACAGCAACAGGACCGGCATCACCAGCAGCGCGGATTGCGCGGTTCCGGCGCTGGAAAGCTCGATCATGCCCGAGATGGTCAGCGGCATGCCGTTAACGTGCAGGTACATGAGTCCGGCCAAAAACGCGATGCCGCCCAGCATGTTGAGGATGATCTGAGTGAAAGCGTTTTTTATGGCCTCGGGCGTGCGCGTGTAGCCAATCATGAGGAACGAGCACACGGTGGTGATTTCCCAGCCACAGAACAGCCACTCCAGGTTGTCGCTTATCACGATGACGAACATGGCCGAGAGGAACAGGTACATGAGCGCCAGGAACTGCGGGCGACGGTCGGGAGCGGTCTGCCCGCGCAGTGCGGCCTCGTGCTCGTCATGGGCCTGGAAGTCCTTCATGTAGCCCAAGGCGTAGATGCAGATCAGGCTGCCGACAATGCCAACGGCGAGGACCATGATCACGCTCATGTAATCCAGGTAGAGCGGCGTGGCGGTGACGACCTCGACCGCAGGCAACGCCATGGCCTGAAAGGCGAACGAGCCCACCAGCTGGACTATGCCGAGCGCCGTGGCGAGCGTGCTCTTGAATTTGCGCGCGTTGTACAGGATGACGTCGCACAGGATGACATCGATGGCGGAGCAGATGATCGAGAGCGTACTCGAGGTGTCGGGGGCAACCTCAAAGCTCTGCGGACCCGTACCAAAAAACATGACGGCGACTACAACTGTCACCGCCATAATGATGCCGGAGCCTACAAGCCCTACCGCATCGCGGGCGCGGTCACCGTGCGCAGACAGCATGCCCAGCGCCGGTACCAGCGGAAACAGGGTAAGGAAATACAGTGGTGTCATACCATCACTCCCCCAGGCAAAAACACTGCAATTGTTTAACGTTATAGCTCAGTTGAGGAGTAGCGGCAGCGGGTTTTCGGTCAACTGGGGAGTTTTAGGTGTACGGGGTAAGGAGTCTGTCCGCATTGGAGCAGAGGGGCGGCAAGAAAAATGCGCCCCCGTGGGCGCACCATCCCGTTCGCTATTCCGCCTTTTTAACGCGTGGTTTACGACCGCGCGGCTTGTCGACCAGCGCATCCGCGCCGCCTTCGCGATACTGGCGGCACCAAGCCTTGACCGAAGACTCGCTGGGAATCTTATGCTTGACCATGGCCTCGCGAACCGTTAAGCCGTTTTCCAAGCGGTCCTTGACCACGGCGAGCTTAACTTCGTACGAATAGGTGTGATGATGCGAACCGGCATTGAGAACAGCATCGACACCGCCCACGGCATACGCGCGCGCCCACTGACGAGCCGTGGCCTGGGGAATGCCAAGCTCCGCGGCGAGGGCGCGATGACCGACCCCCTCTTGGAGGATCTCGACGGCGCGCTGCCTGACCTCGGGCGCATGCGTGCGAGTCCTTGTTGCTTCTGACATACCTGCCACTTCTTAGCCTCAACCGTTAATCTGCTTTCTTACGTGCATGTTAGATAGTAGCATTTTGCTGTTCCCGCGTAACAGTTAATTGAAAATCGCAACGGCGGTATCTGGGCATTTGCTATTTATTCGCGACATTTCTTTACGTTTAATTTACGCAGCTAGTTAGCTCGCAGCTCATTGAGGGTGTTTTACCAACCAGATTGGTATCTTTTTGTTTGGCTGGTATGGTTTGTGTAATTATTAACCCCTCTTCAGCCCGCACCTACATGTCAACTTTCCACTTACTTTCCAGCTTTCCACCTAGCTTTC
>USFK01000152.1 GCA_900553935.1 uncultured Collinsella sp. | reverse complement strand
GGCGAAGTGGTCTTCGGCTGCTGCAAGGGGCTCGAGGACGCCGTCTACGTGACCATCGGCACCGGTGTGGGCGCGGGCGTCATGTGCGCGGGCAGGCTCCTTCACGGCATGCTGCACCCCGAGGCCGGCCACATGCTGGTAAGGACCCGTCCCACCGAGGAGGGACGCTGCGTCTGCCCGAGCCACGCGAACTGTCTCGAGGGCCTCGCCTCCGGCCCCGCCATCGCCGCGCGCTGGGGAAAGCCCGCGGCCGAGCTCGCGGACAACGATGAGGTGTGGGCGCTCGAGGGGGATTATCTGGGGCAGATGTGCGCGAACCTCGTGCTCATGTACTCGCCTCGCCGCATCGTCCTCGGCGGCGGCGTGATGCACCAGGAGCAGCTCTACGGCATCGTCCGCAAGAAGACCCTCGAATATCTGGGTGGCTACATCCAGACCGCCGAGCTTAAGGACATGGAGAGCTACATCTGCGCCCCGGGCTGCGGCGGCGACCAAGGAATCCTCGGCGCGGCCGAGCTGGCAAGAAGGGCGCTCGCGTAACTTGCGCTCTCTCCGCCATACAACGCGTTAAGAAAAGACGAGCGCTTCTTGCCAATTGAGCGGCAAGAAGCGCTCGTCTTTTGCATTTGTTTTTGGGGCAGGACGCCCCGCCTCCGCTAGAGTCCCTGGACCGCCACACCCACGAGGCTTGGACCGGTGTGGACAAGAAACGCGGGGCTGATGTCGGAGCGGACGACCTCCACCGCGTTGGCCACGCGCTCGCACAGGGCCTGCTCCATGCGGTCGTAGAGGTCGGCGTGGGCCGAGGTGCAGCTCGCGGCAAAGCGCACCTTGGGGTGCTTCTCGACGATGGCGGCGATGAGCTTGATCTCGGTGCGATGCGGTGCTTGCACAGCCATTTCGTGTGCGCGAGGCTGTTGGCTTTCTGGGCCACAGCAATCACCTTCCCCCTAGCATGATGACCTGAACAATCCTCATGCTAGGGGGAAGGTTTTTGTCGCGTAGCGGAAATTGGCCTCCACCCGCTGAGCGGGTGGCTTTCTATGCCGCGCGTGCCGTGCGGCACGGACTAAAGTCCATGAATAAAAACGAGGAAGGCCACGTCCGGCCTCCCTCGCAAAGAGTCTCTGATTGCTCCCACTCATTGGGGACAGACTTACATGAGTGATTGCACTTATTGGGGACAGACTTAAATGAGTGCTCTTGAAATGCCGGCGCCTGGGGACGTTCTTTTTCTGTCTGCAGTTTGGGACGTTCCTTTTCTGTCGGCAGTTTGGGACGGTCCTTAGAGCTGCAGCGCGCCATGAGCGACGAGGCGAAGCGGATCATCCTGTCTTTCGAGTTCTAAGCAGAATTCCCCGTCTCTGAGTAATGATTAGTGCGCATTTGTGCGTATTTGTGTGCGTAGGATTGCGTGGCTATGCGTGTATAAGCGCCGTCTGCGGCTGTATTTTGACCATTTAGCGGTTATATACGCAAAAGTACGCACATACGCGCTAATTTGTGCGAATATAGAGACGGCAGAAATGTTAGACGCTCCATGACCCAGGAGGCACATATGGCAGATTCCAAGCAGGCTCCACTCGACGCCGCGGCAGCCGCCAAAGCAGCATTCGCTTCGGTCCAGGACAAGCCGTTCCCTAACGACATCTTTACGGCTCCCGAGCTCCGCTGGGCCGTGATCGGGTGCGGCGTTATCGCCAACCAGATGGCCCAGTCCCTCGCTCTTGCCGGCCGCAAGCTCGCGGGCGTCGCCAACCGCACGCTGTCCAAGGCTCAGACTTTTGCCGAGCAGTATGGCATCGAGAAGGTCTATGACACGGTCGAAGACCTCTACGCCGATCCGGACATCGACGCTGTCTATATCACCACGCCGCACAACACGCATATCACCTATCTGCGTGCCGCGCTGGCCGCCGGCAAGCACGTGCTCTGCGAGAAGGCCATTACCCTCAACTCTGCCGAGCTCGATGAGGCCCGCGCCATCGCCGACGAGCACAACGTGGTCCTTATGGATGCCACCACGGTGCTCCACATGCCGCTGTATCAGGAGCTGCGCCGTCGCATGGATGCGGGCGACTTTGGCCACATGAACCTCGCCCAGCTCAACTTTGGCAGCTATAAGGAGTACGGCGACCTGACCAACCGTTTCTACAACCGCAGCCTTGCCGGCGGCGCCATGCTCGACATCGGCGTCTATGCCCTTTCGGTCATGCGCCTCTTTATGGCAAGCCAGCCCGCTGAGGTCGTGTCTCTGGGCAACACCTGTGAGACTGGCGTTGACGTCGCGGGCGGCATTGTCTGCCGAAACGCCGAGCAGCAGCTGGGCGTCGTGAGCCTTACGCTCCACTCGAAGCAGCCCAAGCGCTCGGTCATCAGCTTTGACAAGTGCTATATCGAGGTCAACGAGTATCCGCGTGCCGACCATGCGATCATCGTGTGGACTGCAGACGGTCACCGTGAGGAGGTCCACGCCGGCACCGAGGCCTACGCGCTGTGCTACGAGATGGCTGACCTCGAGAAGGCCGTCGCCGGCGATGATTCCAAGCGTGAGCTTCTGGATTATGCTTCTGATGTTATGGAGCTGATGACCAAGCTCCGTGCCGATTGGGGAGTCGTCTACCCCGAGGAGGAGTAAGCGATGCTCGCGGAAGATAGGCTCAATGCGATCGTCTCGATGGTGCAGCAGGCTGGTTCAGTAACGGTGCCAGAGCTTGCCGATGCCCTGGGTGTGACGGCTTCTACCATTCGACGCGACCTGCAGACGCTTGACCGAGCGCACCGCATCGCCAAGGTGCACGGTGGCGCGACAAGCCTTGAGCGCGCGCACGTGACGCGCGACTTAACGATCAGTGAGCGCAGTGATCTCCATAACGACGACAAGGAGCGCATCTGCGCTCGCGCCGCGGCGCTCGTGGAGCCCGAGAGCTTTGTATACATCGACTCGGGTTCGACGACGCTCAGGCTCATCGAGCATCTTCCGCATCTCGAAGGGGTAACCTATGTGACTGATTCCGTGCTCCATGCTCAGCATTTCGCTTTGCGCGGCATGCGTACCGTGGTGCTGGGCGGCGAGCTCAAACCCGAGACCGAGGCGCTCGTTGGCCCCGATGCCTTGGCAACTCTAGAACGCTACAACTTCAACTGCGGCTTCTGGGGCTCCAACGGCATTGCCGCCGAGCAGGGTTTTACGACTCCCGATATCGAGGAAGCGCAGGTCAAGCGTATCTCGATGCGCCATACGGCCAAACGCTTCGTAATCTCGGACGCCAGCAAATTTGGCATGGTGGCGCCCGTCAAGTTCGCGGACTTCCGCGACGCAACAATTATTACCGCGGGCGAAGTGCCCGCCAAGTACCGGGCAATGGACAACGTCATCACGGTCTAGCGAGCGGGGGCGGGCTAAGGCCAATGCCATTTAGTTTTCTCAGTAGAAAAGCGGCAACGTCCATCCCGGGCGTTGCCGCTTTTGTTGTCTACCGGTTTGTCTAAATCTGTAACAACTGGACCGTTAAAAGTGGGTTAGATGTTACAGATTGAGATACTTCCGAACCGCGCCGTCCCTTTGTCTCAATCTGTAACATCTGTGACCGATTTTGCCGAGTTATTGTTACAGATTGAGATTTTCCCTTGAGGGGGATTCGAATGTCTCGATCTGTAACAGATAGACCGGAAAATGGGTTCTAACTGTTACAGATCGAGACGTTTTGGGACCGCGGCTGAGTCATCGTGGCGGCTTGACGTTTGACCAGATAAAACCTGTCAAAATAAACCTGTCCCTTTTTTGCAGGATTTAGGGCTCCCAGGGGCAGGGGGCTTCGATGTGAATGTGCTCGCCGGTTACGGGATGCGTGAAGGACACGCTGTGGGCGTGGAGCATCAGGCCGCAGGGGCGCGGCGTTCCGTACAGGTCGTCGCCAACCAGGGGATGATGCTCGCTGGCCAGGTGCACGCGAATCTGATGCTTGCGACCGGTGAGCAGCTCGACATCGATATACGAGCGCGTGGGCAGGCCACGACGGCTCTTAAGACGCTTGAGCACCTTCACGCGCGTTTGAGACGGCTTTCCGCTGGCGCCGACGCGCATCTTTCGGCTGTCGTGACGGTCGCGGGCGATGGGCTTGTCGATGAGCTTTTCGTTCCAGTCGACCGAATTCTTCTTTGATCAGTTTGACAACTGCATCATTTTTGGTCGCTGTCTGTACGAATTCCAGAAGCAGGCTGTCTTTACCGTAATCAATGACTCTGGCTTTGAAAGTCTC
>USFK01000151.1 GCA_900553935.1 uncultured Collinsella sp. | reverse complement strand
GTCGGTGTCATCCCAGATCTCGGGGCCGGTCGTGGCCTTGTGGATGGCGGGGTTGGCGGGGTTCACGAACTGGCCGGCGATAATGCTGTTGGGCGTCTCCTTCTGCAGCTCTTCGGCCTTGGCGATGGCGCCCTTCATGCCCTTGGAGCCGTCGGTGAGCAGGAGCTGTGCGCCATATGCCTGCATAAGCTTGCGGCGCTCAACGGACATGGTCTCGGGCATGCCGCCACCGAGGCGATGCCGACGCCGGTGTTGCCGCTCGTGGGCTCGATGATGGTGTAGTCGCCGCCGCGCACGAGCTTGCCGGCCTTCTCGGCCTCGTCGATCATGTTCTTGGCGACGCGGTCTTTGACGGAGCCGGCGGGGTTGAAGTATTCCAGCTTGACGAGCACACGGGCCTTGAGGTCCTCATCGGCCTCAAAGTGGGTGAGCTCCAGGAGCGGGGTGTGGCCGATAAGCTGATCGATGGACGTGTAAACCTTGCTCATGGTGAACCTCCAAAGTGTTCAAATGACTGGATACCGTGTGGTTTTACGGCGTGGGTAGCAGCGAAACCCACAAACCTTATGGGTTGTTCGTTTTGCTGTTGGCAAGCATAGTAGGCACTAAAGCCTAGTAATGCAATAGGAAATAGAAGATTATTACGAGTCGATTAACCATCTTGACGGGAATAGGTATTTTCAAAACCAATATTTCGGCTAGAATTTCTACGAATTAAAAGACCGAAAGGCAGCACTATATATGTTGGTTTCTACTAAGGGCAGATATGCCCTGCGCGTTATGGTCGATCTGGCCGAGCACCAGGCGGCCGGTCGCATCCCGCTCAAAGAGATCGCGGCGCGACAGGGGATTTCCGAGAAATATCTCGAGAACATCTTGGCTACGCTCGTGCGCGCCAACATGCTTTCGGGCATGCGCGGCAAGGGCGGTGGCTACGTGCTCACGCGCCCGCCCGAGCAGTACACGGTGGGCGAGATCCTGCGCCTGACCGAGGGCAGTCTGGCGCCGGTCGCCTGCCTGGATGGCGACTGCAAGGGCTGCTCGCGTTCGGATGAGTGCCCCACGCTCGACGTGTGGAAGAACCTGGACAAGCTCATCAACGACTACCTCGACGGTGTGACGCTCGATCAACTTGTCGCTCCCAACCATGGCTATGACTACGTCATCTAACCCAAACCTGCCATGTGGGGACGGGGCGGAAATGGTAGATTCTCTCGTCCTTTGAGACCTGCCAAATAAGAAGGCCGCCCATTTTTGCGATGGGCGGCCTTCGTTTTGGGCTGTTGAGACGGGCGCGGCCGGAATGGCCTTTTAGTCCTCGGCGATGCTGTCGAGAATGCTGCGCATGATGGACACCAGGATGCTGCCCATAAAGGCCGAGCCAAAGCTTGCGATGGAGATGCCGACGCCAAGCAGGTTGACCGACAGGTAACTCGCGAGCTCGAGCATAAAGCTGTTGACGACAAGCTGGAAAATGCCCAGCGTAATGATCGTGAGCGGCAGCGAGATGACCGTCAGGAACGGCTTGACGAACGAATCGACGATGTTCAGGAACAGCCCCACGAAAGCGAAGCAGACCCAGGCCTCGGTAAAACCGAAGGGCTGGATGCCGGGAACGAGGAACGTGGCAATCGCGATGGCGATTGAGGTAAAGAGCCAGTTAAGCATAAAGCGCATGGTGTGAATCCTTTCTTGCGCAGGGTGCGTTGGTGACGCGTGAAGCGGTTTGCTGCGGCAGCTTGGGCGGCCGCGCGGGTATGCCGCCTTGTTCGGCCGCCCATTGTCTCAGATATTCGTGGAGCTTACGTGCGCATTCGGTTTCAAAACGGCGTTCGTCCTAAAAAACGTGCCGCTGGCAGAGAGTATTGTCGCTTTAGTTTGGTGGTGTGCTACACTGCTACGGGCAAATGGCCCATGCATAGTTTTATTGCATATTACGGGTGAACGATGCCCGATGTCAGTATCAACTTCGATGCCTTTTGGCGGGTTTGGCGGTGATCGATGAACATCGAGAACATGTTTGACAAGCCTGATGTCAAGCAGCTAGTCCACGCATTTAGTCTTTTGGATGACGAGAAGGATATCCAGGCGTTTTTGACCGATATCTGCACGCCGCGCGAGATCTGTGATCTTTCGCAACGCTTGCAGGTCGCGCGTTATTTGGATGAGGGCGAGCCCTATGTTGAGGTTCAGGCCCGCACGGGCGCTTCGTCCACCACGGTGAGTCGTGTTTCCAAGGCGCTCAACGGCGAGTACGGTGGCTATCGTAAGATCCTCATCAAGCTGGAGGATGGCGAGTAGGCCAACGGCAACAAACGAATCAGCTGGAGCCGCCCCTTCGGGGGCGGTTTTTGTGTGTCGAAATTGATCCCTTGGGGACGGAGGAAAACGGATCATCGAGGGGATCTGGTGCATTGGGGCCTGGTTGTCCGTGCGGGCGGGTAGGATAGATGTGTTGAATATTGCGAACAGTTTGAGTGGAGGACCATGCCTGTTCGAATCTATACCACTAATGCCGGCACGGGTTTGAGCGATGCCGAGGCGGCGCTGCTGGCCGACCTGGTTGCCCGCCACGGGCGCGCTGTTCTGTTGGCGCCAACATTTGCCGAGCTCGACCTGTGCCGCCATGATGCGGCGGAAGCCGGGGCTTCGCTGGGCATCGACTACAAGACGCCTACATCGTGGCTCCGCTTGCTGTGGGAGCTTATGGGCGATGGCCGCAGCTTTGTGGATAACCTTCAGCGCCAGATGCTGTTCTCGGACATGATCGACCGTCGCGACGACGCTGCTCTGCAGCCGCTCTCGCGCAGTCAGGGCACGGTGCGCATGCTCGCGCGCATGGCCCGCGATGTGCTGCCGGGCGTAGCGGGAACGGGTGCCGAGCGCTGCCGCGATGCCGCCGCTCAGCCCGAGCCCAAAAGCGACGCCGAGGCCCGCGTGTTTGAGCTGTTGAGCGCCTATGCGAGCGGCCTGGACCGTCGAGACATGGTCGAGCCCTGCGAAGCCGCCGATATGATGACAGAAGTCCTGGCGAACAACCTGCCGGGGTGCGCCCGCGCCGTCTGCGTGCGTGGTGTCACGTCGTTTACGCATGGCCTGCTCGAGCTGTTGTCGGCCGTGGCGAACAATGGGGGAGAGGTTGTCGTGCTGCTGGCTTGCGAGCAGGCGGCGATGCGCGAGGACCTGGCTGCCGCCTTTGATGCCCGCGGTGTGCTGTTTGAGGTCGCCCCGTTGGGGGAGAACGCTGGCGCGTCCGAGACCGCTTCTGCGCCTGCTGCCCAGCCTATTTTTATAGAGGTGGCCGGCCCCCATGCCCGCGCCCGCGCTTATGTGGATGCTCTCGAGAACCTGGTCGCGGCATGCGAGGAGTCCGTGTCGTGCGACGGCGTCGCGACGAACGCCGACCCCGCGCGCGTGCTCGTGGTTTCCGCCCGGGCGCCCCAGCTGTTCGGCGAACTCGCTACCCGTTTGGCGGCGCGCCACATTGCGGCCGAGACGACTGAGTTCACGGCGTTTTCCCAGTCCATAGCGGGCAGGCAGTTTACGGCGCTCGCCAACCTGATTGAGCGTATGAAAGCCGCCGACGAGGGCGCCGCTTCCAAGACCGAGTGGTGGCCCGCTCCAGAGCTTACCGACTGGATTTACAGTCCGCTTTCGGGTGCCGACGCCGCGAGCGCCCGCGGCTTCGACAAGAACATGCGCCTGTCGCGCAGCAAGACCGCGGCGGGCGTCAAGAGTCTGCTGCAGAGCGTACAGGGCCAGGTGAGGGGCGCCCGCAAGGCCGCCAGCGAAGAAAACTGGTTTAAGAACGTGCCGTGCGTGGTCTCGGACGTGTTTCAGGCGCTGTGGCGCGACAAACCCGTGACGGCGCTCAAGGCCATGCTCGCCGTTGCCGAGGCGCTGTCCGATCGCGCTCTAGGCGGCCTTGACGGCCAGGCTCGTCGCCAGGCAGAGACGGCTCTGCTGCGCCATGCCATCGACATCCTTATGAACGATGCTCGCGCGCTCGACGTGTCGCAGGCCGCAACCGTACCGGTTCTCGACGGCGTTCGAACCAAGGTGGACAAGCGCAGTACCGCGTACGATTACGCGACCTACGAGGTCGATCGCACGCCACGGGCGCAAGTACGCTTTGCGTCGCTTGCCGATGCGTCGGTCCTGCGTCCTGGCGGCTACGATGCCGTGTTGTTTGCCGATGTCGACCTGGACAGCTACCCGCTTTCGCACGAAGAGGGCCCGCTTGCCACGTTGACGGCCGAACTGCGTCGCGACGGCGTGTCTTTGGAGCCCGCCGCCCTGCTGCGCGTGCGCTTTGG
>USFK01000150.1 GCA_900553935.1 uncultured Collinsella sp. | reverse complement strand
TCTCCATCACGAGCGCTCCGGTGGCGGAGTCCAGGTTTCCCGTCGGTTCATCGGCCAAGATGATGGGTGGATCGTTGACAAGGGCGCGCGCGATGGCGACGCGCTGCATCTGGCCGCCCGAGAGCTCGGATATGCGGTGGTCCCAGTGGTCGACGGGCAGCGTGACGGCCTGCAGCGCGTGTACGGCGCGCATCTCGCGCTGGCTGCGCGGCACATTGGTGTAGGACAGCGGCAGCATGACGTTTTCGATCACCGTCAGGCGCGGCAGCAGATTAAAGCTCTGAAAGACAAAGCCGATGCTCAGCGCTCGCACCTCGGTGAGCTCATCATCGTCGAGCTCGGCGACGTTGAGCCCTTGCAGGAAATAATCACCCGCCGTCGGCTTGTCCAGGCAGCCCAGGATGTTCATGAGCGTCGACTTGCCCGAGCCCGAGGGGCCGGTGATGGCGACGAACTCACCGGGGTTCACCGCCAGGCTCACGTTGTGCAGGATGTGGGCGCAACCGGCCTCGCTCTCAAAGATGCGGTGCACGTTGCGGATGTCGATGACGGGACGCATTACTTGCCCTCGTCGGCAGGCATGTTGTCGCCGCCGTCTGCCGTCATGCCTGCGCCGGTATCCGTCACGATGGTGTCGCCGTCGCGTAACTTGGTAACCGGGACGTCTGGGTTGATCTCGTTGCCCTGGTCGTCGCGCTTGACCTGCGTCTTGCCGACTACGGCTTCGTTGTCGTTTTGCGTCACGACGGTCGCCTTCACGCGACGGGTTTGCTTGCCCTCGTCATCGGTTGCCACGTTGACGTAATAGTGTTCGCCGTCTTCGGTCATGAGCGCCATCGTCGGCACCATCACCACATCGTCGAGCTGCTCGGTCACCACCGAGACCTCGGCCGTCATACCCGGCTTAAGGCGACTGTCGGGTGCTTCGATGAGGATGTCGACGTTAAAGGTTACGCTGCCGCCGCCGGAGTTGGAGTCGGAGTTTGCCACCGAAGCGATGGCCGTGACCGTTCCCTGGCTCACGATATCGGGAAACGCGGGATAGGTGACGTTGGCGCTCTGCCCAACGGCGATCTTGGCGATGTCCTTTTCGCCCACCTGCACGGTCACCTTCATCTTGGACAGGTCGGCGATCTGCATGCACTGCTTGCCGCCGCTCGTATCGCTTTCGCCCATGATCATGCCGCCTGTTACCGTGGCGCCCACCTTGGCGTTGAGCTCCACGATGCTGCCCGAGCTCGGGGCCGTTACCGTACGGCTGGCGGCCTTGGCGTTCGCCTGATCGAGGTTTGCCTGGGCCGATGCGAGACTGCGCTGAGCGGCCGATACGGCGTTCGTGTCCGCTGATGCGGCGGAGATGCCAGCCGCTGCGGAAGCTCCATCGATGTCCGTCGTTGGGGTGGCCTGCGCGGCAGCTGCGGCTTTCTGCGCGTTGGTGAGGTCTTCCTGAGCGGCAGCAACTGCACGCTGCGCCTCGGCAACGTTGCGATCGAGCTCGTCGTTTTTAATGGTCATGAGCACGTCGCCCTCGTTGACGGATTGGCCTGCCTGCACGTTGATCGAATCGACCGTGCCGTCGACAGAAGGGGAGACCACTGAGGACGAAATGGGTTTGAGCTGGCCTTTCGCCTCGACCGTTGTGGTATACGTTCCCTCGGTCACCATGTCGGTCATAGGCTCGCTAGCGCCCTGTGGCTGCGCATTGATAACCAGGGTTGCGACGATGGCAATGAGTGCGATGGCACCCACGACGCCGGCGGCAATACCGCGTCGAATCAGCTTTTTGCGTCGACGTTCGGTACGTTTTGCCTTGAGCTTGGCATATGCCTCTTCATCGGAAATCTCGGCCGTATCGTTCGTGCGTCCGTTCTCCTTGTCGGCATGTACGTCAGTAATCAGAGGAATCGTTTCGGTGGCACCTTCGGGCGTGTGCTCGGTATCATCCGGGCCCGGGGCGATCGTGGGGACATTCGGCATAGCGTCTCCTTTATAGAAAGAACCTCGATAAGTATATGCGCCCATCGGTTGGGGCGGGCGCATAGGACGGTTTCTTTCGGAACTGTTAGATTGGTCGTAGCGGTTCCACGTTGTATGAATGCGCACGTTGCGCTACGAGTGGACAACCACGCACAGGCCGACTTTGATGCAGTCGTGAAGTGCCTTGGCGTCGGCCAGGCGCAGGTTGATGCAACCGTGGCTGCCGCACCACTTGTAGGAGTTGGGGTCGTCAAAGCTCTTGTCGTTTTGCCACGTTGCATCGTGGAAGCCGACCATGTTTCCCTCAAATGGCATCCAATAGCTTACCGGGCTCTCGTATTTGGGTTTGCCGGTCTCGGGGTCCTTGGCACCGATGAGTTTGCTGGCGCCATCGTTGCTGTTGATCTGCCAGACGCCCTCGGGCGTGGCGTCCTCGCCCGGCTTTCCCGAGATAAAGTTGGCCTCCCACACGATGTTGCCGCTCTCGTCGTAGTAGCGCGCGTGCTGCTCGGACAGATCGACATCGACGTATGCCTTCCAGTCGGGCTCTCCCTTTGCGGTAAAGGTGTCGGCTTTCTGGGAGTATTTGATCTCGATTTCGCCGGTCTGCTTGTTGTTAATGGCGTCTTCGACCTGCTTGGCGAGCGAGGTACTGTCGATGGACCAACCAAAGTCGCCGCCTTCGACGGCGCACTGCTTGCCATCGGCGCGCGTCCACCAGCGAGTGGAGCCCACGGTATTAAAGCCGTTGGCGAGCTCGGCTGCCCAGCTGCTGATCTGCGACGTATCGAGCGTGGGGTTGGCCGGATCGGCAAAGCTGATCCACTGCAACACGGAGCTGCCATCAACCTTGCCGGCATCCTCGCCGTTGAGCTTGAGGGTCACGTTGACGCCCAAGAAGTTGTTGGCGGCATCGCATGCGGCCTGAATCTGATCATCGGTCAGCGTTCCATTGAGCGGCTCATAGGCATCGTTGCCGAGCTTGGAAAGATCTACGGTCTCGGCCAGCGAGGCAAGCTCGAGCTCGACATACTTAATGACATGCTCGCGGTTGAGTTTTTCGTTGGAGCGCGCCTTCTCGACGGTAAACTTGCCGGCCTGCTCGTCATAGGAGCTATTGGCCTCGAACGCGCCCGAACGGCCCTCGTTAAACTCGTCGATGGCGGCGCCCAGATCCTTCTCAAACTGCTTTTGGTCAAAGGTGTCGGAGAGCATGGACAGGTCGACGTCTTGATCAAGATCGACTTCGTTGGAGCTAGCGGTTGTTTTGGTCTTGCCGCTTAAGGATTCTACAAGGCGAACCGGCCATACAATGGCTTCGTTGCGGCTGATAATCTCTTTTGCGGCAGCTTCGCCGTCGACAATGGGCTCATCGGACTCGGGCTGATAGGTCCAGCTAAAGTCATCGCCTGTCACGGTGAGCTTATAGTGCTTCCAAGCCGAGTTGACCTTGGTGGCGGCAGACGAAGCGTTGGAGAACGAGACATCGACGCCGGCGATAGTGGTGTTGGGATAGGCTACCTGCGAAAACGCTACGACGCCTACGATATAGACAATGACGATAAGACCCAGAACGACAAAGAGCGTCGTCTTTTTGCCCGACTTATTGTTCTCGGCGGGTTTGCGTGCGGGGCCGCGATCGCCTCGAGCGTGCGTGGGGGGCTGCTTGGGCGCATTGCCATTTGCCTGGCGCTGCTGATGCTGCTTGTTCGGACGTTGGGAAACGTTTGCCGCACCTCGCTGCTGACCGCGGCTCGGCGCGATAGGACGCGGCGACTGAACGCCGCCTGTGTGCCTGCTCGGCTGCTGCGGATCGGGAATCAGTTGAGTTCGATCGTTTTGCGACATCGTATGCATATCCTTCGAATTTCGCCTTGCGGCTCATCGTGTTTTTACTGGGCTTGCATTATAGCGATTACCTAGTTGATTGTGGTATGGAAACGGTGGCATTCAAAAGAGGTGGGACATTTGTCCCACCTTCGAGTCGTTCTTTGTCGCTATCCGCACACACCGCATTTTGCACAGGCCGAAAGTGCGGCCGGAGCCTGCGCGATGCCACCCTTTGCCGTCTCGCGCAGCGTGGCCGGCAACGCGTGGCCCACGGAGAGCATGACGTGCGCCATCTGGTCAAACGGCACCAGGCTCTTGATACCGGCAAGTGCAAGCTGCGCCGAGCTAAATGCCGCGGCCACGCCGATGGCGTTGCGGTTTTGGCACGGCACCTCCACGAGGCCGCCCACCGGGTCGCAGACCAGGCCCAGCAGGTTGCTCAGGGCGATGGAGCTGGCGTCCCGGGAAAGTCTTCCCGCTCACACACCGCAGACGAATACATCCTGATCAGTGAGA
>USFK01000149.1 GCA_900553935.1 uncultured Collinsella sp. | reverse complement strand
GGAATGCGAATGAGGCTGAACAAGTCTTCCAGCATTTTACCGCCTGTGCGAGGGCATCGACGGCGAGCGCGGCGGAAAGACCGTCCGTGACGATGCCGCCCAAGATGCGCGCAAGCACCCACATCACCGTGATGTTTGCCATGAGCGCGATCCATTTAAACAGGACGCTCGCCACAATGTAGGGCGTTGCCTGCGGAACCAGGGAGAAGAGCCGCTTCTCGAACATGAAACCTCCGATGCCGTAACGGTGTCGGGCGGGGTCCTCGGCAGCCGATTAGTTAGCCAAATGCAACTAGAGTAACATCGTGCAGCAGGTAAGTATGCCGAGGGTAATTTTTTAGCCGATGAACTGCGTAGAAAGTCCAAAATTGTTGAGTGCAGCGAACTTTATGGCGGACGGAGTGCAGGCGCAATTCTGATCGTGTGCGGCCCCGCTCCAAAACGTGTACGTCAGCCTCCGAAAGCTGCAAAAAATGACATGTTTGGAGGCTGATGTACATGTTTGGATAGGGGCGAGGGCGGCGACGGACGAAAGTCACGCCTGTGCCACGTCCGATGTGCTAGCGTTTGGGTGAACAAAACGAGCCCGTGCGGAAAGGATCCGGACCGTATGCAACGTGGAAGTACATCTCCGCTGTCCCGCGAGACCGATGCGCCCGAAACCATCGTCAAGCTGGAGTGCGACATCGACGATGCATCGCCCGAGGTACTCGCCTATGCCGCCGACCGCCTGCGCGAGGCAGGTGCGCGCGAGGTGCACTGGCTGCCTCTCTACTGCAAAAAAGGTCGCCCCGGCTGGCAGCTGCAGGTGATCTGCTCGCACGAGGATATCGAGCGCCTACAGACGATTATCTTTTTGGAAACCACGACCAACGCCGTTCGTCGCCAGGTGATGGAACGCGTTTGCCTGCCGCGTCGTTTTGAGCAGGTAGCGACGCCTTGGGGCGAGGTGGCCGTCAAAGTGGCCACCCTGCCCGACGGCAGTGAGCGTGCGGCGCCCGAGTACGAGGACTGCGCCCGTCTTGCCCGCGAGCATAACGTGCCGCTCCAGCGCGTGATGCAGGCGGCACAAGCCTCGGCACTGCGATTTGAATAGCGCGGCCGGCGACATCTCGCGCCCGGCCACATCAGCCCCACTCCGAAAGGACTCCCCATGAAATACCTCATCGCCTCCGACATCCACGGCTCGGCATACTGGACCGAGCGCCTGGTCGCCGCCATCGAATCCGAGCAGCCCGGCCGCATCGTGCTGCTGGGTGACCTGCTCTACCACGGCCCGCGCAACGACCTGCCGCGCGACTACGCCCCCAAGCGTGTGATTCCGCTGCTCAACGCCCTGGCCGACCGCATCATCGCGGTGCGCGGCAACTGCGACGCCGAGGTCGACCAGATGGTCCTCGACTTTCCCGTCATGGCGGACTACGCCACGCTGTTCGACGAGACCGGTCGCGAGCTGTTCCTGACGCACGGCCACGTCTTTGGCGCCGGCATGCACAACAGCGTCGACCACGCGCCCGCGCTGCCCGAGGGCTCCGCGCTCGTCTACGGCCACACGCACATCAAGGTTAACGAGGCAAGCGCCGCGCACCCGGGCCTGTGGCTCTTCAACCCCGGCAGCGTGAGCATTCCCAAGGACGGTGCGCACAGCTACGGCATCTACGAGGGCGGCGCGTTCCGTCACGTGATCCTGGAGGAGGAGTAACCATGGCCGAGCATATGGCTCAGCAAAATGCCGAGGGTTCGCGCGACCTGTCCACGCTGGTCGACGCGTCGGCCGAGCTGCAGCGTCTGGTGCAGACCATCTGGCGCCTGCGTCAGCCTGATGGCTGCCCGTGGGACCGCGAGCAGACGCATCAGAGCATTGGCAAGAACATGATCGAGGAAGCCTACGAGGCGCTCGATTGCATTGAGGCGGACGACGTGGCGCATCTGCGCGAGGAGCTGGGCGATGTGCTCATGCAGGTGGTGCTGCATGCGCAGATTGCGGCGGATGCCGGTGAGTTTACGCTGGCCGATGTGGCGCGCGATATCGACGCCAAGCTCATCCGTCGTCACCCGCACGTGTTTGGCGATGCGGATGCCGAGAGCTCCGACGAGGTGCTCAAGATTTGGGACGAGGTCAAGCTTGCCGAGAAGGCCGCCAAAGACCAGGCCGTGGCGGCAGGCGAGGCTGCGCCCGAGGGTCTGCTCGACGGCGTGCCCACGCACCTGCCGGCGCTGATGCAGGCTCAGAAGGTGTCGCGCAAGGCGGCTGCCGTGGGCTTTGAGTGGGAGACGGTCCAGGACGTGTGGGACGAGGTCGCTGAGGAGCGTGCCGAGTTTGAGGCCGAGGCTCCCGGCTCGCCCGAGCGCGAGATGGAGTTTGGCGACCTGCTCTTTGCCCTAGTCAACGTTGCGCGCAAGGAGGGAATCGACGCCGAGAGCGCCCTGCGTGCCAGCACGGCAAAGTTCCGCCGCCGCTGGGCCGCGATGGAGCAGATGGCGGCCGACGCCCACGTGGATCTGGCCGAGCTTTCGACCCACGGCCTCAATGACCTCTGGGATGCCGCAAAGGCAGAGGAGTAAGACTGCGGGGGCGACGGGACGGACTTTCTCATCGCCCCCATTATTTTTCAAAAAGATTGTATCCCTTGGCTAACTTATGGCATAATGCAAAAAGTGCGATAAGGCTAACTTATGAACCTGCGCGCCACTGTAGCGTGCAAGCCGTGTCGCCAAGCATTCAACCCGTTTCCAAGTGAGAGGGAGACAACATGAGCGATATTTTGGACGTCTACGGTCGCGAGGTGCTCGACAGCCGCGGCAATCCCACTGTCGAGGTCGAGGTCGTGCTCGAGGACGGTAGCTTTGGCCGCGCAATGGTGCCTTCGGGCGCTTCGACCGGTGCCTTTGAGGCCTGCGAGCTGCGCGATGGCGACAAGGGTCGCTACCTGGGCAAGGGCGTTTCGCAGGCCGTCGAGCACGTCAATAACGAGTGCGCTAACGCCGTCGTGGGCCTCGACGCCTTCGACCAGCGCGCCGTCGATGCCGCGCTGATTGCCGCGGACGGTACCCCCAACAAGACCAATCTCGGTGCCAACGCCATTCTGGGTGTGTCGCTGGCAGTTGCCCGCGCCGCTGCCGAGTCGGCGGGTCTTTCGCTGTACCAGTACCTGGGCGGCGTCAACGCCCATCTGCTGCCCACGCCCATGATGAACATCCTCAACGGCGGCGTGCATGCCGACAATAACGTCGACTTCCAGGAGTTCATGATCATGCCGGTGGGCGCCCCGAGCTTTGCCGAGGGCCTGCGTTGGTGCGCCGAGGTCTACCACACCCTCAAGGGCGTGCTGCACGAGGCCGGCCTGGGCGGCGGCGTGGGCGACGAGGGCGGCTTTGCGCCCAACCTTAAGACCAATGCCGAGCCGTTCGAGTACATTACCAAGGCCGTCGAGAAGGCTGGCTTTAAGCCTGGCGTCGACTTCATGTACGCCATGGACCCGGCCTCGACCGAGTTCTACAACGCCGAGACCGGCATGTACGAGCTCAAGGGCGAGGGCGTGGAGTACACGAGTGCCCAGATGGTTGATTACTGGGAGAAGCTCGTCGACACCTATCCCATCATCTCCATCGAGGACGGCATGGCCGAGGAGGACTGGGACGGTTGGGTTGAGCTTACCCGCCGCATTGGCAACAAGGTGCAGCTGGTGGGCGACGACCTGTTCGTCACCAACACCGAGCGCCTTAAGAAGGGCATCGAGCTGGGTGCCGCCAACGCGATCCTGGTCAAGGTCAATCAGATCGGCACGCTCACCGAGTCGCTCGAGGCCATCGAGACCGCCAAGGAGGCCGGTTACGCTTGCATCGTGAGCCACCGCTCCGGCGAGACCGAGGATTCCACGATCGCCGACCTGGTCGTGGGCGTCAATGCCGGCCAGATCAAGTCGGGCGCCCCGTGCCGCAGCGACCGTATCGCCAAGTACAATCAGCTCATCCGCATCGAGGACGAGCTCGAGGGCAGCGCGCGCTACGCCGGTAAGACCGCGTTCTACAACATTCGCTAGGCACGCGGAGCTCGCGGGGGCGGGGAAGACTCGGATTCGCCTTGCTCCAGCCGGGCGCTGTTGAGCACCATTGGGCGCTGGGCCATATGGCTCAGCGCCTTTTTTATGTCGAGCAAAGGCTGGCGAAGGCGGTGCGGGCGCTCGTGCTATAACTAAAGGACTTAGCGCAAACAAACCTCAACCGCACAAGGCGCACATGGATCAGATTTACGACAACAGGTACTAAAAGTACAGCTGGTAGGTCCCCCTCCCGTGTCGGCAGCAAAAGACGGGGCGGTCCCAC
>USFK01000148.1 GCA_900553935.1 uncultured Collinsella sp. | reverse complement strand
TTATGGGCGTCACCGGCTCCGGAAAGACGTTCACCATGGCCAAGACCATCGAGGCGGTGCAGCGCCCCACGCTCATCATGGAGCCCAACAAGACGCTTGCCGCCCAGGTGGCCAGCGAGATGCGCGAGCTCTTTCCCAACAACGCGGTGGTCTACTTCGTAAGCTACTACGACTACTACCAGCCAGAGGCCTACGTTCCCCAGAGTGACACCTACATCGAAAAGGACGCCTCCATCAACGAGGAGGTCGAGAAACTGCGCCGCCAGGCCACCTCGAGCCTGCTCTCGCGTCGCGACGTCATTGTGGTAGCGTCCGTCTCGTGCATATACGGCATCGGCAGCCCTCAGGACTACGCTGGCCTTGCGCCCAACGTGGATAAGGAGGTCCCGCTCGACCGGGATGACCTCATCAAGAACCTCATAGACATCCAGTACGACAGGAACGACTACGATCTCCAGCGTGGCACCTTCCGCGTGCGTGGTGACACCGTGGACGTTTTCCCGCCCTATGCCGAGAACCCCCTGCGCATATCGTTCTTTGGAGACGAGGTCGAGCAGATCGCCGAGGTGGACAACATGACCGGGGAGGTCGTGCGCGAGTTCGACGCCATCCCCATCTGGCCTGCCTCGCACTACGTTACCGAGCGTCCCAAGATCACCCACGCGTTGAAGACCATCTCTGAGGAGCTTGAGCAGCGCGTGGCCGAGCTCAAGGCAAACAACATGCTGCTTGAGGCCGAGAGGCTCTCGCAACGCACGGCCTATGATCTCGAGATGCTCGAGACCATGGGTTTTTGTAACGGTATCGAGAACTACTCGCGTCATCTGGACGGTCGAAAACCGGGCGAGCCGCCGTTTACCCTGATCGATTACTTCCCTAAGGACATGCTCTGCATCATCGATGAGAGCCATGTGACGGTGCCGCAGATTCGCGGCATGCACGAAGGTGACCGCTCGCGTAAGGTGACGCTGGTGGAACACGGTTTTCGCCTTCCTTCGGCACTCGATAACCGCCCGCTTCGTTTCGATGAGTTTGAGGCAAGGATCCCCCAGTTCATCTACGTTTCGGCCACGCCGGGCGACTACGAGCTGCGGGTGAGCCAGAACGATGTTGAGCAGATTATTCGTCCGACCGGCCTGCTCGATCCCAAGATCGATGTGCGTCCGGTTCGCGGTCAGATTGACGATCTTGAGGACGAGATTCGCGAGCGCGTTGCCCGCAAGGAGCGCGTGCTGGTGACCACGTTGACCAAGCGCATGGCCGAGGACCTGACCGACCATCTGCTTGATGCGGGCATTAAGGTCAATTACATGCATTCTGATACGGCGACAATGGACCGTGTCGAGATCCTGCGAACGCTGCGCGAGGGCAAGATCGATGTTCTCGTTGGCATCAACCTGCTTCGCGAGGGCTTGGATCTTCCCGAGGTCTCACTGGTGGCAATTCTCGATGCCGATAAGGAAGGCTTCTTGCGCAACCGCCGTTCGCTGATTCAGACGATTGGCCGCGCGGCCCGTAACGCCGATGGCGAAGTCATCATGTATGCTGACGTTGTGACCGATTCGATGAAAGAGGCCATCGAGGAGACGCAGCGCCGTCGCGAGATTCAGATGGCATATAACGAAGAGCATGGCATTGTGCCCAAGACGGTGCGCAAGGCCATCAACGACATCTCAAGTTTTATTGCCGAGGCCGAAAAAACCGTGGGTTCCAAGGGACGCTCGAAGGGCGACTCTCTTGGCCATGGCGCATTCTATACGCCCGATGAGTCGGGCGAGGGTGGCGTGCCGGAAACGGTGGCGCCCGAGCAGACACTTGCGGAGCAGTTGGAAGAACTGCCGCATGACGAGCTCGTGCGGATCGTCGAAACCATGGAAGAGGATATGCGTAACGCTTCTGCCGCCATGGACTTTGAGGAGGCGGCGCGCCTGCGCGATGCCGTCGTTCAGATTCGAGCGATGCTCGAGGGTGCGTCTGAGGACGAGACGATCGAGCGCTTACGTTCGCAGGCTCGCAAGGGTTCCACGTTCGCATCGGGCAGAAAACGCCAGGGTGCACGGTTTAAGAAATAGCGAACATGCCCCGAGTTCCCTGCGGAGCTCGGGGCATGCGTCTTTTGCGCGCTGGAATTCGTGCGTTAGAGGTCTGCGATCAGGGCTTCGGCACAACGGATGCCGTCGGTGGCGGCGCTCATGATGCCGCCGGCATATCCAGCTCCCTCACCGCAAGGGTAGAGGCCCGGGGTCGACACGGCATGGCATGTTCGGTCTCGGGTGACGGTGACCGGTGAGCTCGAGCGAGTCTCCACGCCGGTAAGGACAGCATCGGAGCGGTCGTAGCCTCGTAGCTTTTTTCCAAGTAGGGGAAGTCCCAGGCGGAGCGACTCGACGATATGCTGCGGCAGGGCTTCGTCAATTGCCGTCCAGGTCACACCGAGCGGATAGGTGGGCTTTACCTTTCCGGGCGCCTTGCTGGCGCGTCCTGCGAGGAAATCTCCGACGAGCTGTGCCGGTGCGTTCCAGTTGGAACCGCCCAGGCGGTAGGCGGCCGCCTCGCAGGCGCGCTGGAGCTCGATGCCGGCGAGTGGGTCATCGTTGGGAAGGTCCTCAGGCGTGACGTTAACGAGCAGGGCGGCATTTGCGTTGCGTCCGTCGCGGGCATTGAGACTGGCGCCGTTGACGCACAAGTGGCCCTGCTCGGAAGAGGCGGCGACAACCTGCCCGCCGGGACACATGCAAAACGAGAACACGCTGCGGCCGTTGGGAAGATGGGCGACGAGCTTGTAGGGGGCTGCTCCGAGGGCAGGATGTCCCGCCGAGGCTCCGAATTGGGCTCGGTCGATGTCGCGCTGCGGATGCTCGATGCGAACGCCCATGGCAAAGGTCTTTTGTGCGAGGACCACGTTGTGGTCCTTAAGGAGCTCAAAAATATCGCGAGCAGAATGCCCGCAGGCGAGGATGAGGTGCTTTGTCTCGATTGGCTCGCAAGCGGTGTCTTGGGACGATTGGACATCAATACCGGTGATGGCGCCAGACGCGTCGATGCGAATGTCGACGAGCTTCGTTCGATAACGGACGACACCTCCGAGCTGCTCGATGCGCTGGGATATAGCGGTGACGACCGTGGGAAGGATGTCGGAGCCAATGTGCGGCTTGGCATCCCACAGAATATCGCGGGGCGCACCCGCCTCGACGAAGGTTTCGAGGATAAGGCGATGGGCGGGATTTTTGGTTCCCGTATTGAGCTTGCCGTCCGAGAAGGTCCCCGCGCCGCCCAGGCCAAACTGGATATTGCTCTCGGGGTCGAGGATGCGCTCCTTTAGAAAGAGGTCGATCGCCTGCGAGCGGCGAAATGCCGGGTCGCCGCGCTCGATGAGCAAGGGCTTAAGACCTGCTTCGGCGAGCGTAAGCGCAGCGAAAAGGCCGGCGCATCCGGCGCCGACAACGACAGGGCGTTCTTGAGGTACGTCGGAGGCGGAGGAGGGGAATGAAGGCTCATCGTCTTCTATCGCGCGTACGCGCGAGCGGTCACGCTCGGCAACGCTGTCGACCGCTTCTCGCTCGAGGTGGGGACTAGTCAGCTCAACACGAAAGCTCAGGATAAAATGGACGTCTCGTTTTTTGCGAGCGTCGATTGACTTGCGGTGGAGCTCGATGGACTTGATCTCGGAGTCCTTGCAACGTAGGACGCGCTTGGCGACTCGCTTGCCAACAATGAGACAGGCTTTTTCGTCGCCGGCCTCATCGAGCGACGCGTGGACTTGGGTGATTTCGATCATCGAGGTCTCCTTAGATGCAAAAAAGAGGCCGCTCGGTGTCCCAGACGGCCCGAATGCGTTTTGATTATAGACTGCGCGGCTATAGGCTGCTTGCAGCGCGAATACCCGAGATCCAAGCCCACGCAAGGTTGAAACCGCCGCAATCGGCATCGATGTCGAGCGCCTCGCCACAGATGTAAAGTGGGGCGCCTGCCGCGTTGCTCACGCAGAGGTTGGGAGCTGAGACACTCTCGATGGGCACGCCGCCGCGCGTGACCTGGGCCGAACGCTCCTCTGTCGTTCCCTCGACGAGCAGCTTAAAATGCTTGAGGATTGAGACCAGATGGATGGCGTCGTACGACCCGGGGTGGCACTGTTCGAATGCGGTGCAGACAACGTGAGAGAACTGCGGGGCGAGCATGCCGTCGAGCCAGCGGGGATCGCGGGGTGAAAAGCCGCCGAGCAACTCAACTCGCTGGTTGAGCATATCGAGCAACTCGTCTTTGGAGAGGTCGGGGAAAACGTCGAGCAGAATCGTGTCGCCGCACTGGACGCGACGGGAGAGGTTAAAGGCGGCAACGCCCGAGATGCCAAAGGTTCGGAAGAGCACTTCGCCGTCTTCGCGCCAGAGCCCC
>USFK01000147.1 GCA_900553935.1 uncultured Collinsella sp. | reverse complement strand
GTTTCAAGGGCGCCCTCCGTAAACGTGTTTGAATTGTAGGCTAAAGGCAAAGCGGAGCGACTAGCGCTCACGCGCGACGATGAGCTGGTCCATCTCCTCGACATGCTCGCCAACGGAGCCTTTGATGCTCGAGAACTCAACGGAGTTGCACACCAAGATGGGAACCGTCACATCGTAGCCCTCGGCAGCAATTGCCTTGCGATCGAACTCGATGAGCACGTCGCCCTTATGGACGATGTCACCCACTTGCGCATGTACGGTAAAGTGCTTGCCCTCGAGCTGGACAGTGTCCAAACCAACGTGGATGAGCACGTCTAGGCCATCGACCGTGTTGAGCGCAACGGCGTGACCCGTGGGAAAAATGGCCTCGACCTTGGCGTCTGCCGGCGCAATCACACGCGTGCCGGTAGGCTGAATCGCCACGCCTTGGCCCAAAAGGCCGGTGGCAAACGTCTGGTCATTGACCTCGGACAACGGAATGACGTCGCCCGAGATGGGAGCATCCAGCGTAAGGACTCGACCACGCATACCAAAAGACCTTAGGACTTTAGTGAACATGCTCCCCCTCGGACATACCAATCAATCAAAATATCCTTAACAGTTTACCACTTGGCACCCATTATTGACCATTAGGGAAGTTCGCGCTTGACAACCTCGACGATGTCGTCGACAACGCGCTGGGTCAGCTCGTGCGTCTCGGCCTCGGCCATAACGCGAACCAGCGGCTCGGTACCACTCGGACGTACCAAGATGCGGCCACGACCATTGAGCTCCTTCTCGGCGGCAGCGACGGCGTCCCAAATGGGCTGGCAATCGTCCAGGCCGGCCTTATTGTCGGAATGCACGTTGACGAGCACCTGCGGGTACTTCTTCATGATGCCCGCAAGGTCGGTGAGCGTGCGGCCGGTGCGCTTGAGCACGGCCAGAAGCTGCAGGGCCGTCACCAGACCGTCGCCGGTGGTGTTGTGCTCCAGGAAGATGATGTGGCCGGACTGCTCGCCGCCGATGACGGCACCGTCCTCGAGCATGCGCTCCAAAACGTAGCGGTCGCCCACGGCCGTCTGCACCATCTCGAAGCCCTGCTCCTTCATGGCGATGGAGAAACCGAGGTTGCACATAACGGTCGAGACGATCTCGGAGTTGGCGAGCTTGCCGCGAGCGGCCAGGTCGGAGCCACAGATGGCAAGAATGTAGTCGCCATCGATCTCGTTGCCCTCGCTGTCCACGAACAGCACGCGATCGGCGTCGCCGTCGTGGGCCAGGCCGATGTCGGCGTGGGTGCGCAGCACGAGCTCGCGCAGGGGCTCAAGGTGCGTAGAGCCGCACTCAACGTTAATGTCGGTGCCGCAGTAATCGGTGTTGATGGCATGAACCGTGGCGCCTAGGCGCTGCAGCGCGGCGGGCGTGGTCTGGCAGGAAGCACCGTGGCCGCAGTCGACGGCAACAACCAGGCCATCGAGCTTAAGGCCGTCGAGCGTGCTGATGGCATGATCGACATAGGCCTT
The DNA here is from genome assembly GCA_900553935.1 of uncultured Collinsella sp. Taxonomy (GTDB): domain Bacteria; phylum Actinomycetota; class Coriobacteriia; order Coriobacteriales; family Coriobacteriaceae; genus Collinsella. Next base: position 2,895 of record USFK01000147.1, on the reverse strand, counting down.
GCGGGCATCTTTCATCTTGATGATGTGGCCCACACCGGCGCCAGTCGGCAGCGTGTCGGCAGCCATGGCCTCCTCGGACATGACCCAGGCGCTGATCTCTTCCTCGACAGCATCGGGAAGCTTCATGCCCTTGCGGCTAAAGAACTTGATGCCGTTGAACTCCGGCGGATTATGCGAAGCGGAGATGACGATGCCGCCGTCGAGCTCATTTTGAACGGTGAGCAGTGCCACGGCCGGCGTAGGGATAACGCCGCAGCAGTGCGGACGGCCGCCCTCGGCCATGATACCGGCGGTCAGAGCACTCTCGAGCATGGTGCCCGAAAGACGCGTATCGCGACCGATGCAGATGTCCGGGCCAAGAAACTTGGTCGCCGCGCGACCTAGGCGAAACGCGAGGTCGCACGAGAGGTCGGCGTTGGCGACGCCACGGACGCCATCGGTACCGAAGATGTTCTGGGGCATAGGATCGCTCCTTCCCAAGTGGGCAAAACGAAGCCGCCCACCCTAGTCGAAAAGAAAAGCGGGACCCACCGAGCAGTCGGTAGGCCCCGCTTGTACATTGTATCTCGTAAGGAGATAAAACCTTAGCGCTTGGAGAACTGGGGAGCGCGGCGGGCCTTCTTGAGGCCGTACTTCTTGCGCTCGACCACGCGAGCATCGCGCGTAAGGAAACCGGCCTTCTTGAGGTCAGCACGGTAATCGCCAGCGTTCAGAAGAGCGCGAGCGATGCCCAGGCGCAGAGCGCCGGACTGACCGGAGATGCCGCCGCCATCGCACAGAGCGATAACGTCGAACTGACCGGCGGTGTCGGTCACCTTGAAGGGAGCAAGGGCGTTCTCAACGAGCTGATGACGGCCGAAATACTGCTCGGCGTCACGCTTGTTGATGGTCACCTTGCCGGTGCCGGGGACGAGACGGACGCGGGCGACGGCGTTCTTACGACGGCCGGTACCCTGGTAGACAACGGTGTTCTCAGCCATCTTTAAGCCTCCAGCTCAATCTTCGTGGGGTTCTGGGCAGCGTGCGGATGCTCGGCACCAGCGTAGACCTTAAGTTTGGTCATCTGGGCACGGCCGAGGGTGGTCTTGGGCAGCATGCCGCGAACGGCGCGCTCGATGACCTTCTCCGGGTGCTTCTCCATAGCCTGGCGGAAGCTCTCAGCCTTGAGGCCGCCGTTGTAGCCGCTGTGGCGATAATAGGTCTTCGTGTCGGCCTTGTTACCGGTAAGCTGGACCTTATCGGCGTTGATGACGACAACGAAGTCGCCGCAGTCGCTGTTGGGCGTGAACTGGGGCTTGTTCTTACCGCGCAGGATCATTGCGATCTGGGTGGCAAGACGGCCCAGGACAGCACCATCGGCGTCGACGAGAACCCAGTTGCGCTGGACCTCGCCCTGCTTGGCGTAGTGAGTCGATTTCGAAATCACTTAGACTCCTCCATGTACAGTACGTGTTGTTACAGAGATTCACGGGGCTCTGCAAGTAACCCGTCCATATTACCCCGCTCGCCGCTCGAGTCAACAGGTATTTTGGCTCCGACCAGAGTTTCTGCACATGTCATCCATGGGTCATGACGTCGCGACACTAGCGCTCGACAAATGCCTCGATATCACTCAGTAGGCGCTTTGCCTCCTGGCGGCCCTGAATATACAGGTCGAGGAGCTTTGCCGGATCATGCTCAACGTGACCGACCTCGACCGGCTTTTGCGGCGCAACGACCAGCGCGCGGCCCTCACGCTCATACTTCCATAGATGCATGCGCTGGATGTTATAGCGGTCGTGGCGCGTCTCGATAGCCTCGAGCAGGTAGGGGTAGTCGGCATAGCGAGCGCGTGCGGCGGGCATAAACTCGTAGGGCTTTTTCTCGTACGAGCGGTCCTGCGTGACAATGACAACCGCGCGATCGAAGCCCGCCTCCTCCAGCACGTGCTCGACGGGGACCGAATCGGCTACGCCGCCGTCGACGTATTTGTGCCCATCGATCTCGACCGGCGGCGTCACCAGCGGCAACGAGGTCGAGGCGCGCACGGCGTCGAGATCGAGCACGGCGCTTTTGACCGGGAGGTACGCGGCGGTTCCAAAGAGCATGTCCGTCGCGACGGCGTACATCTCGATGGGGCTCGCGTCGAACGTCTCGTTGTCAAAGGGGTCCAGGCGGTCCTGGACATCGTTGAAGATAAAGTCGTAACCCACGATGGAGCCCGTGGACGCAAACGATGCGGCGCCCATGAAGCGGTTGTCGTTGCAGAAAGCCAGGTTGATGCGGTTGGCACGGCCGATCTGGTGCGACTTGTAGTTCACGCCGTTGAGGGCGCCGGCCGATACGCCATATACCGCCGGAATCTCGACGCCGGCCTCCATGAGAACGTCGAGTACGCCTGCGGTAAATTGCCCGCGGAAGCTGCCGCCCTCCAAAACGAGCGCGACCTTGCCGGCGTTCTTTGCCTTATCTTCTGCAGTCATGTTGACCTCCTGCGATTGCGTTTTGGCTTTCTTCTACCCAGTTTTGGAATGGAGGGCGCATGGGTTTTGGAGTTGAGAATATGGAGCGGAAAGCGTGTCCCAGTTTGAGGCGGGATTCCGGGATGAACTTTCCGCTTGGACCGCCGTTGGGAAAGCGTGTCCCGTTCTGAGCGCGGATTCCGGGATGGATTTTCCGCCTGGGCCGCCGTTAGGAAAGCGCGTCCCACCCTACGTTGCCGTAGCGTTTGCTTAACGCCCGCGCCCTGCACAGAGTTCGATTCTCCGCGGGTTTGGGGTTCCGTTGATGCGGCGCATGGCCGGCTGAGATTCGATAACATCGCATCCATATTGGGCTGATAGTTTGCGCGGAGAATCCGCGTATTTGCTTCGCAAATCCGCGCCGGCTTCGGCCGGCTGCCGCCGCCCTCGCCCG
>USFK01000146.1 GCA_900553935.1 uncultured Collinsella sp. | reverse complement strand
TACTGAACCTGTTAAATCCGAACGCTTCATTTGGCCGAATGTGCCCCAGCTGGCTCAAATCGATATCGATCTTGACGGGCTGGTGTGCGGCGTCCCACGAAAGCCATGCCACAATCTCGTCATCGATAATCTTGGCCAGATATTTGGGGACCTTTTCTTCCTTAAGGGGATGGGCGGGGTCCAGCGCCAGGCGCAGGCGTTGGTCGCAGGCGCGCATCATTTCACCGAGCTTGCTGCTCTTTTGCCTGCTACCGTGAATCCGCATGCATTCCCAAAAACCGTTTTGGCAACGGTAGATATGGATGGGGTCCAGACGGTATTCGCAGTCCTCGTGGCGTTCGGGCGCAAAGAATACGGCCGAGGCAAACATGGTGTAGGGCATGGCCGTCTCCTCCCCAAATAAACTTGCCACGATGCCGGTCTTTCGGTGCGTGTCATAGTAGCGCGCTATGCGGACATACACGGCGCACGCCACGTGGCACAGATCGCGGTGGTGGCTGCGGTCGAGCCGCGAGCTACTTAGGTTGTACGTGGAGAGGGCGTTGATGGCGGCCATGAGTCGCTCCTCGCGCACCTCATCGGGCGGAAGGGGGAGCGTGGGCTCGGAGGTTTTGCGACGCTTAGGGGTCTGGCCGGACGGTGCCGGTGCAAGGTCTCGTGCCGCGCGCCGCAGTTCGATAAGGGCGTTATCGAACATGACGGTTTTAGAGTCGCGAAGCAGCTTGGGGTCGAGCCCGTGGAACACGGCGTAATCTTGCAGCCACACGCGCGCAAACCGGTCGATGCCGGGCTCGAAGGCGCGATAGACATCCCAAAAAGCCTTGATCTTGTTAAAACCATCGAGTGGATTATCTACGCCAATGCCGCAGATCAGCTCATAGAGATACAGAAAGGCAAAGGACGTAGACGTTTCCTCGACGGTTCCGCGGCGCACTTGGGCACGCCAGGTAAAGTAGCCGCGCAGTTGCCGGTCGCTCATGGCGTTGTAGGTGGGAAAGTACGACTTAAAGGTGCCGTTGTAGGGACAGTCGTCCTCAAAGTCGGCCATCAGCAGGCCCTGGCGGTAAAAAAGCTCGGCTTCCGAAAGCCAGCGGCCCGCACCGCCCTTGGGGTCATCCTGCCAGCGCGATATCTCGCGCATTTTACGGTACTGGTCGGGGAGGAAATTCTGCATCTGTCGGCCGGTTTTGAGAATCGGCTCGTCTGCGTAGGTTTCGTTTGAGAAGCGGGCGGACTGATGGGTCCGGGCCTCGGCCATAATGCGCTCGATGAGCATCTTGATGTCCTGGTCGGCCACCGCTCCTCCTCTCGAACGCAGCTACGGTGACCTCATATCATAGCACAGCATCAAACAGATGTTCGAGATACCGCTGCGTTGATAGATTTAGAACAGGAGGGCGTATATGACGGCGATGACGACGGAGGGAAGCATATTGGCCGTGCGGAAGGTCTGAGGACGGATGAGGTTGACGCCGACGCAGAAGATGAGCATGGAGCCTACGAGCGAAAGGCTGTTGAGGGCTGCTGTGGTCATGATGGGGGAGAGCGCGCCGGCAAACAACGTGATCGTCCCCTGGAACACGGCGACGGGCAGGGCGGAGAAGATGCAGCCGCGGCCAAGCGAGGCCGTCATGGTGCAGACGATGATGCAGTCCAGTGCGCCCTTGAGGGCAAGCGTTGACCAGTCGCCGAGCAGGCCGTCCTGGATCGATCCCACAATGGCCATGGCGCCGATGCACACGGTGAGTGAAGTCGAGACAAAAGCGTTGGTGAACTCGTTATCGCCCTCACTGCCAGTCTTGCGCTTGAGCCATTCGCCAAGGTTCTCGATGGCGGCCTCCAAGTTGATGGCCTCGCCGATGAGCGAACCGAGCGCAAATGAGACGATGAGCATGGTGGTACCGGTGGTCGCTAGCGCCTTTCCATCGATGATGAGCATCTTTTGCATGGTGCCGCCCAGGCCGATAAACAGGACGCACAGCCCCGATGCTTTCATGAGCGTGTCTTGGATGCGCGGTGTAATGAAGCGGCCGCCCGCTAATCCCAAAAGACCGCCCGCAACTAAAAGCGCAACGTTGATGATTGTTCCCAAGCCCGGCATGAGCCCTCCTGTATTGATGCCAACGTGGCAATCGTAGCAGAACGAAATGCGAGGCACATCGCGACTCATCTAATACGTTATATAAGTGGTATTAGGAATGATGCGCAGCATTTAAGCCTCAGGTGGTTGTCGGGACATAGGGATAGTAGTCAAAGCGCAGTGTCATAAGCCGCTGTGGGGATTCAATAGCCGCGGCGATGATATTGGCATCGCGGGCACGATCAAACCCTTCGAGTTCGATCTGATACGAGACGTCTTGCATAATGTCCAGACGTCGCCAGGCTAGAAGTGTGTCGCCATCGAATTCCAAGGTCTTGCTTCCGTCTGGGGCAACGGCGTATAGACGCAGTTTAGCGGTGGTTGCAGGGTCGACAACCGTGACCTTTTTAATTTCGTTTCGAGTATTCTTGGCGCCCAACAAGGTGAGCAGTGTTGGGGCCACGACCTCGCCCGATGGCAAAAAGACGACTTCGATGGATTCGGGAAATGCGATGATAGCCGACTTGCGGACGGGCTGATTGGCGGCGGCAACTTCGATGTTCGCGGCGTCGATGACCTCTGTGTGGTCGAGGGCGGCAAGCACGCAGCAGTTACCTTCATCGATCTCTTGAGGATCAGCAAGCCCCAGACTGTCCGCGAGCTCGGGATCGTTTGGATCGGCAGCGGGCTCATTCGGTGCTTCGAAAGAAGCTGGGACGCTGTTTGTCGGCGACGGCGTGTCGCCCGCACCTGCTTCTTTGTCCGTGCTCTCTTCTTGTATGGTTGCGTTGAGGGGTTCGTCGTTTGAGGGGAGCGTCTTGGCGTCAAGCGCGGAGGGGAGAATTCCGATGGCTCCGGATCCGTTCCACTCCATTTCGAGAAGCGCCGGGTCGGCAAGAATGCGTTGCCTGCTTTGCGCGTGGGCATCGATTTCAATAGGGCCTGCCTCTGTCCCTCGTGTAAGGCTGAGTGATCCGGCCGGCTTCTCGAAATGAGCGTCTGTGTCTTTGGTGCTGACGGCGTAGAACAGCAGGGATGCTTCTCCCGCCGCGATGGCATCGGTGCCGGCTTTGGTCAGCCGCAACGATGCCGTGAATGAGAGGGTGGGCTGCACATCGTCTGCATTCGCGGCGGCGCAGCCCAGACATATACCGCCTCCTTTCTCAAAAAACGCACCGTCGAAGGCGACCTTCGCTCCGTTCGCCGAGTCATCGACCGAAGCGATGTCGATGCGCAGCTCTAAATTGCATGGATCGCCATCTGCATCGAGCACAACCGAGCGCCATGTGCAGACAGCGCACCCCGCCTGGGAGCCGTTTGCCTTGTTCGAACGCTTGATATCCACGACTATCGAGCCGTCCGTATTACGACGAAGGCATCCCGAGGTTGAGATTGCGGCCTGTGCGATCGAAAAACGCTCGCACGCAATGGCGCTCGACGGATTTGGTGCGGAACTTAAGGCTGCTGGTAAGGAGCCCGCCATGACGGGAGTCGCCCAAACGGCGACAGGCGTTCCGGTTGCGAGCGCGCCGCAGAGTGCGACGACGGGCAAAAGGTTCTTCGATGCCATGGGGTCTCCTTAGCTAATTTAATGCGGCCTGTCCGTGTTTCGTTTCTGGCTGCGTTTGATGTGCAGACCGAGGCCGGCGGTTCCCGCACCTGCTGCTGTGGCGCCTGCTGCCAAGAGCCATCGTCTGTCGCCTGTCTGCGCCAACGGTTCCTCGCGGTCGCCGCGGTCGAGTTCCGAGAGATCGACCGTCACTTGCGTGGCGGCCTGTACCTGTTCTTGCTGGGCAAAGGCCATGGCTGGCCCAAACGCTAGGATGCTGACGGTGGCGGCCAGGGCGATAGCCTTATGCCGTGTGCGCACCGGGCTCGACCGTCCAGGTGATCGTTGCAACCTGATCGCCTTCGCCGGTTACGCGGAAGATGTCGCGCGTGACGCGGGCGACGTTTCCGCTTGTCTTGAGCTTAATTTTGTCCGTGCCGCCGGCAATGCCCTGGTAGCCCATGTCGAAGGCTGCATTCTTGGAAAGATCGAGGCCCGTCTCCTGCATTGCGGCGCTGGCGTTCTGGAGTGCGCCGTCGGGGCCGACCTTAAAGTCGATGGAATTCTGCGCGGTTCCGGCCTTGGCGTCGGCGGCAATGGTCCAGGTGTTCATGGCGTCGATCTTCATGTTGGTGACATGGATGCCGTAGGCCGAATGATTGTCGATGGTGGTCGCGTCTTCTGAGGGGCCCTGAAGCGTGCCGTCGGCCTTGGCGACGAAGGGAATAATCGTCGGAACTTTGAACTCTACGTTGTCGATCTCGGTCCTGACCATTACTTTCGTGGTTCCAACGCGCCCGGCTGCCAGAGCTGGCGTCGGGG
>USFK01000145.1 GCA_900553935.1 uncultured Collinsella sp. | reverse complement strand
CACAACATCGCCGGCATGGGCCTCCTCGGCGGCAGAGCGAACGTTCTCCCCTACCTTGGCAGGCGCCGAGAACCTCACACGCGAACCCTCGTTGCCGTCACCGACGAGCACATCGACGATCTCATACTTCACCACGGCATCGGCACCTTCGGGTACCGGCGCGCCCGTCATGATGCGGACCGTCTCGCCCGCGCCGATTGTGCCCTCAAACACATGACCCGCAGCCTCGTGTCCGATAACGTAGAGCGTCACCGGCGCCTCGCCAGATGCCTGCGCCAAGTCCGACGAGCGCACGGCATATCCGTCCGTAGCGCTGTTGGCAAACGGCGAGATGTCGATATCGGCCACAGCATCCTCTGCCAAGGGAAGACCGGCGGCCTGCCACACGGGAATCTCGACGACTTCGGTGCGATTCACGTGCGACAAGACGATCGCCTGCGCGTCCTCCAACGGAATGAGTTTCTCAGCCATATGCACCTCTTAATGCCACGGCGCACAACGGGAGCGCCGATTCTTTATGCTTGTCTCAGTATAATCCCCCGACGCACGACCGCGACTCGGCCTGTACCCGCAAATACACCTGTCGGTTGCAAGCCACGAAACAGAATGGAAACCAACCCACCGGCTCGTCGCGTTTACCGCGTTTTATAATGCTCGTGTTGCAACCCAAAAAGAGGAACGTATGGCTTTTACCGACAAACCCGAAAGCGCAAACGAGGCGCAGGATCATTCCCAGCCGCTCGACGACGGCGGCCTTTTCTCCCTGAACGACGTCATCATGGCAGGCAGGCAACAGCTCACCCGCTCCGAGCATCTCTTGGCTGCCGACACGCGCCGCAACGCCCGCAACCTACTCGCGAGCGCCAAGTTGCTCACACTCGTCGTCATCGTCTCGCTCGCCATGGGCGTTGCCGCCTGGGCGTTTTTGACATCGCTGAATATCGCGACCGACTATCGCGAGCACCATGCATGGGTCTACGCCTTGCTTCCCGTTGTGGGCGTTGCCACCGCATGGGTGTACAAAAACCACGGCCTTGCCGCCAAACGCGGTAACAACCTGGTCATCGACTCCGCTCTGGGCACACGCCTCATCCATATGCGCATGGCCGTTCTCACCTTCGTCTGCTCCACGCTCACGCACCTAACGGGCGGGTCGGCCGGTCGCGAGGGAGCTGCGGTGCAGATTGGCGGCACCATCGCCAGCAACATCTCGAGCCTCGCCCACCTCAAAAAGCATGACCACCACGACCTCATGCTCGCCGGCATCTCGTCGGCCTTTGGCGCCGTATTCGGTTCGCCCCTTGCTGGAGCTTTCTTTGGCATGGAGATGTGCTTTATCGGCAAGATCGACTACACCGCGGGCATCTACTGCCTGGTCGCCTCGTTTACCGGCTACTTTACGTCGCTTGCCTTGGGAACCGAGTACGAGGCGAATGTCATCGCCAGCGTTCCCAACATGACACCACGGACGGTTGTCATCGTTGTTATCAGCGCCATTATCTTCGGCCTGACGGCACGCCTCTTTGCCTGGTCGGTTCGAACAGTCAAGAACCTGTACGGTCGCTTTATCACCAATTACCTCGTTCGCGCACTTATAGGCGCACTCGTGGTTTTGGCCGCCTATGCCCTCCTCGACGCCTGGGACTACGCCGGCCTTTCCACGTGGCTTTCCGGCGCCGGATTTGCAGGCAACACCACCCTGGCGGACGCAGTCATCAAGTTGGTCGTCACAGCGCTTACCCTGGGCACGGGCTTCCAAGGCGGCGAGGTCACGCCCCTGTTTGGCATCGGTGCGGCACTCGGTGGCTGGATCGGTTGCCCTACCGGGCTTGACCCCAGTTTTCTGGCGGCTCTCGGCATGCTCGGCGTGTTCTGCTCCGGCCTCAACGTGCCCATCACCACCTGCATGATGGCCATCGACCTGTTCCACGGCACGGCCGCCGGGTTCTTTGTCATCGTGGCCTTTATCAGCTACCTAACCGGCGGACACCGCGGCGTGTACCCCGCTCAGCGCATCATCTCACCCAAGCGCCGCTCGCTTATTGTGGATGAGGGCGGTACGGTAGCGGATGCTATCGAGCGCCACAACGACCTGATAGAGTAGATATAATAATCGCCGTGCAGCCACAATCGGGGGCAATTCGACCTGAGCGCGACCGCACTGTCATGTCACACGCCGGGAGTCGCCCCATGCACGCAACTGATTTTGGTCGCACGCTCATCATCGCCAACCCAGCCGCCCAGTCGGGCGCGGCACGCGAGGTCGCTGAGCGCCTGCAGCGCTTTTTAGACATGACCGCGCGCTCATCCCAGTTTGACTTGGTACTGACCGAGCGCATGGGGCATGCCAAGGAACTTGCCGCACAGGCCCAGGGCTACCGCACCGTTATCGCTCTTGGCGGCGACGGCGTGATCCACGAGGTCGTCAACGGGCTTATGACGCAGGAAGAGGCGGTCCGCCCTGCCCTTGCGGTACTTCCCGTAGGCTCCGGCAACGATTTTGCCCAAACGCTCGGAATCGAGGATTTCTCCAGTAAGGATTTTGGCGCGCTGCTCACCTGCGAGCTGCAACGTCAGGACATCGGGCGCATTCGCTCGTGGAACCCCGCGAGTGGCAGCGGCGAGGCAGCAGTCGAGTACTACGACCAGACGCTTTCGGTCGGCATCGACGCCGCCATCGGCCTGGGAACCACCGAGCTGCGCAAACAGACTGGCTTGACGGGCGCTCCGCTCTACACCCTCTCGGGCCTTGAGCAGTTTGGCCTACGCTATCGCAACTACCCCATGACAGTCAGCTTTGACGGCGCGCCCGCCGAGCGCGTGCGGGCGATTATCATGGCGATTCAGCTGGGCCCCACCTATGGCTCGGGCTATCGCATCTGCCCCGATGCCGACCCCTGCGACGGCATACTCGATGTCTGCTACGCCTGCGGCCCCGTCCCCCGCGCCGTTGCCCTGCCTATGTTTCTTTCGGCCAAGGACGGCCACCACACCAAGTTGCCGCCGGTTCGTATGCGCCGCTGCCGCCATGCCGAGCTCACCTTCGAGCAGCTCGATTACCCCATCCAGGCCGACGGCGAGCCCATTGTCGCCTCGCGCATCGAGGTCGACATCCTCGCCGGCGCCCTCCAGGTCTGGCGCCCCACCCGCTAGCCACCCCTAAGTTGCGGTGAAATAGGGACTGTTTATACAGCTAAAGCCGCAAAACAGTCCCTATTTCACCGCAACTTATTGAGAAGATCATTCCTCCCTGCCCGGCTTGCGACGGTTGGCCTTTTTAATCGCGTTGAAGTGCTTGTCATTGAGCCTGCGCTGGCGAGAGCGCAGAGGCACCTTAGTCTTTACGCGTCGGCGCGGTGGACGCCCGCGGCGCTCCAGCTCAGCGCGCAGCTTACACAGGCAGCTCGCGCGATTCTGAAACTGACTACGGCTCTCGCGCGCCGTCACAACAATCCCCGTGGGCCCATGCTTCATACGCACCGCCGAGTCCGTTGTGTTCACACCCTGACCACCCGGGCCCGTAGCGCGAAACACCTGCACCTCGCAATCGCGCGCCAACTCTTCGGCCGCCATCGCGGCATAGCGCGCATACTCGCACCATCCCATCTTGTTCTCGTCCATATCAATACCTCCCCTCATACAAAAAATGTGACAAAGGGACAGTCCCTTTGTCACATCGCATACCAATCGCTTGTGTTGCGAGCTTAGGCGAAGGTGATCTCGCCGGTCTCGCAGTCCATGTCGGCAATACGGGCCAGGCTCTCAACGCGGAAGCCACGCTCGCGGAGCTTATCGCCACCGCCCTGGAAGCCCTTCTCCACCGCAATGCCAATGCCGGATATCTCGGCACCCGCAGCCTCGCAGATCTTGATAAGACCCTCAAGCGCGCAGCCGTTGGCCAAGAAGTCGTCGATGATCAGGACCTTGTCGCCCTCGGACAGGAAACGCTTACCAACGATGACCGGGTACTCCTTTTGCTTGGTAAAGGAGTAGATGGTCGTGGCGTACTGCTCACCGTCGAGGTTGATGGACTGTGCCTTCTTGGCAAAGACCACCGGCACGCCGCCAAAATGCTGAGCCGCGATGCAAGCCATACCAATGCCCGAAGCCTCGATCGTCAGAATCTTGTTGATCTCGACATCCTTGAACAGACGGGCCCACTCAGCGCCCATGTGGTCGAACAGCTCAACGTCGCACTGGTGGTTGAGGAAGGCATCAACCTTAAGGACGTTACCGGCCTTTACGATGCCGTCATGGCGAATACGATCCTCAAGCTCCTGCATGGCGCAACCCCTTCTCGCGGCAACGATGCCGCGCGATTAATAAACGTTGTTCGATAGTCTACCACGGACCGACCCCCGCCCGCCCCACAAGCCGCATCGCACCACAAACCAGTTTTTGAGACCCTTGATTATCGACTTTATCCGAACACCTCCCACATTCATCCGTACATGTACGGA
>USFK01000144.1 GCA_900553935.1 uncultured Collinsella sp. | reverse complement strand
GAACTCGTTGATCTTCTGCTCGTCGACGCCAAAGAACCACGTCAGGACAAAGCCGGCGGCATAGGCAAGCAGCATAGCGGCAACGTAGCCGAGCTGCTGGCCAGGAACGACGATCAGCAGGCCAAACAGACCGGAAACGCCCTGAGAAACCGTGCCGATGTGAAGCAGCGCCGCGAGCGCGCCGCCAAATCCGGCACCCAGGCAGGCCGTCACAAACGGGCGAACGAGCGGCAGCGTAACGGCATACATCAGAGGCTCGCCCACACCCAGAATGCCAACGGGAATGGACTCTGCGACATACTTCTTGAGCTTGGCGTTCTTGGTCTTAAAGTACAGCGCCAGACCGGCACCGACCTGGCCGCCGCCAGCCATCATAAGGATGGGGAGCAGGTAATTGATGCCCTTGGTAGCGCCGTCGGGATCGTTGAGCATAGCGTGGATCGGCGTGAGCGCCTGATGCAGGCCGACGGAAACCAGCGGCAAGAAGCCTGCCGACAGGATATAGCCGCCCAGGACGCCCAGCTTCTCGAAAATAAAGGTCAAAACGCTAAAGATGGCAGTCGTCAGCCATGCGCCAACCGGCTGGATGACGAGCATCAGAGCAAAGGCGCCGATGATGAGCACCAGCAGCGGGGACAAGAACGTGTCGAGTGCGTTGGGCATAACCTTGCGAATCTGACGCTCCATCCAGGCAAAAAATGCGCCGGCGATAAGAGCCGCGATCATGCCGCCCGCTGCGGGGTTGTACTGCGCATTGGTGAGCGGCAGCAGAATGGCAGTGGCAGGATCGGCCGCGCCAGGCGCAAGCAGGGGCATGGCACTGTTGGCGATACACATCATGCCGGCGATGCCGCCCAGCGCAGCGGAGCCACCAAACTCACGTGCCGCGTTATAGCCCACCAAGATGGGCAGATAGGCAAACAGGGCCCAGCCCATGGAACGAATGCCCTGGTACCACCACTCGCCTGCAAGCGCGCCTGCCGTCGAGACGTTAATGACGTTGCAGATACCGTTGATGAGGCCAGCCGCAATGATGCCGGGAAGCAGGGCAACGAAGACATTGGAAATCTTCTTGAGGAAGGCCTGAACCGGCTTGGACTCGTACTTTGCCTTCTGCGCGGCCTTGTTTGTGGCCGCAGCGTCAACCACGCTCTCGTCGGCAACGCCTTTCGCAAGGCCGGTGAGCTTGGAGAACTCCTCGAGCACCTTATTCACCTTGCCCGGACCCAGCACGATCTGCATCGTGTCGTCCTCGACCAGGCCCATCACGCCGTCGAGTGCCTTAATGCCCTCCGCGTCGACGCTGCCCGTGTCTTTGACGGTCACGCGCAGGCGCGTCATGCACGCCGCGTTTGCCAGCACGTTGTCTTTACCGCCCAAAAGGTCCAGCAGCTTTTGAGCCAGCTCTTTGTTCGTCATAACTCCTCCTTGTATTGGGTATCTCGTCTGGATGTCATATCAGCTCACGCCGCGCACCTATTGGGCATCGGCATCGCTCTTCTCATGGCCACTCACCGCAGCACGGACATGGCCTCGCGCTCGCTCAAGAGCTACCGCAGCCTGCTCGACATCGCAGTCCAGCAGTACCGAGACAATAGCGGTTTTTACGTGGCCGCCGGCATCTGCAAGCGCCTGAATAGCGCGCTCGCGCGTGCAGCCGGTCGCCTCCATCACGATGTTCTGGCCGCGCACCACCAACTTCTCGTTCGTCTGCTGCACATCGACCATCAGGTTTTGGTATACCTTGCCGATCTTGACCATGGCACCGGTCGAAATCATGTTGAGAATGAGCTTTTGAACCGTTCCCGCCTTGAGCCTCGTTGAGCCGGTCAGTACCTCGGGACCGGGCACGGGTTCAATGGCAAGATCTGCGCTCTCCCCGATCTTCGACCCTTGGTTGCAGGCAATTGCAATGGTCTTGCACCCAGTTGCCTTGGCATACACAAGGCCGCCCACCACATAGGGAGTACGACCGCTTGCCGCCAGGCCAACGACAAGATCCTTGTCCGAGAGTCCACGCCCCCGCAGGTCGCTCGCGCCAAGCTCCTCGCTGTCTTCGGCACCTTCGACAGCCTTGATAAACGCCGTCTCGCCTCCGGCAATGAGCCCGACAATCAGATCGGGTGACACGCCAAACGTGGGCGGACACTCCGAAGCGTCGAGTACGCCCAGACGACCGCTGGTGCCTGCGCCCATGTAAAAGAAGCGCCCGCCGCGCTCGAGTGCCTCAGCAGCCCAGTCGATTGCTGTGGCAACCTGGGGCAGCACTTTTGTGACCGACTGGACGGCACGAAGATCCTCATCGTTCATCGTCGTGACGATCTGCAGCGATGTCATCGTATCGAGGTCCATTGACCTTTGATTACGCTGTTCGGTCGTGAATTTTGTTAAATCGAGCATTTCATTCACCTCATCTTTCCTGTTTCTCGATGTAGTTTTGCTTAATGACATGCGTCGCTCGTTCGTAGTCGCTGGCAACGTAAGCAGCGTACAGGGCATCGACAACCATAAGCTGGGCCATACGCGAAGCCATGGCACCGCTGCGGACCAAGGGCTCACTCGCAGCGACGCCGAGCACGGCATCGGCCATGGTGGCAAGCTTGGATGATCCATCTACTTTGGTCACGGCCACAACGGGACAGTTGTGACGTTGGGCCTCGGCGGCGCAGTCCAGCACCTCTTGCGTCAAGCCCGAGTAGCTAAAGGCGATTGCCATATCGCCCTCATGCATGTTCTTGGCACACAAGAGCTGATCATGCCAGTCGTCGTACAGATGGCACTCTTTGTCGACACGCATGAGCTTTTGCGCCAGATCGTGCGCGACCAAACGAGAGGCACCGATACCGAACAGATTGACCGCACGTGCCCGCTTAAGACGGGCCGCGCATCGCTCCAAGACGGTGTAATCGAGCGTTCGCGCCGTCGCTTCGATCGTGCGCACGTTGCTTTTCATCACCTTCCCCACGATACGTTCGACGCTGTCATCCATGGAGATGTCCTCGAGGGCAACGTCTTTCTTGTCACCCAAGAGCGCCAGCTCGGCAATCAGTTCGCGCTGGAACTCCTTGTAGCCCGCAAAACCCAAGCGCTTGCAAAAGCGCAAAATGCTCGAGGGCGAGGAGAACGTGACATCGGCAAGACCGCGGACGGACAGCCCGACTACCTCGTGCGGATGAGCGCTTACATATGCGATGACATTGCGTTCCGCCGGGCTCGCACTGAGCTCACGCTCGCGAAGCCGCAAAAGCAATCCGTTTGCCATCTCAAACACCTCCGTTGAGAAGAATTAAAGACCAACGAACGATTCGTACCGGATACAAACAGCTTTTGCGGTACATTGTGCCGCATCGTGGCGCACAAAGGGCGAGCGTTCTACCGCTCGCCCCTCAAATCCGACCGCTCGGAAATACGCGCGACACAAAATAATTCAACAAGGTCGCATTATCGGTAACAGGGCTGTTACCGATACCGCCTCGCGTGGGCGCCAATCGGACGTGCCGCAAACCCCTACCCCGCCTCGCGCATCCAGCGATCAAACGTCCCCACGCACACGCCCAGGCACTTTGCTGCCTGGCTGCGGGTAATATCGCCCGCCTCATAGCTATCGCGTACCAGATCAAACTGAGGAGGGCACGGCTTGCGAGGTCGACCGAAACGGACCCCTCGCGCCCGCGCCGCTGCAATTCCCTCCGCTTGGCGCCGATGGATATTCTCGCGCTCCACCTGCGCCACGTAGCTCAGCAGTTGCAGCACAATATCGGCAATCAGGGTATTAGTCACATCCGGCGCGCCGCCGGCCCTGACGCGCGTGTCAAGCAATGGCATGTCCAACACCACAATGGCAACCCCGAGCTCCTTGGTAATGCGTCGCCATTCCTCAAGAATCTCAGAGTAATTACGACCAAGTCGGTCGATAGAAAGCACCACCAGCACGTCCCCGTCTCCCAGGACGTGCAGCAGCTCGCGATAGCGCGGTCGATCGAAGTCCTTGCCGCTCGCATGGTCGGCATAAATATTCGCCGAGCCCACGCCATAGGCGCCCAGCGCATCCAGCTGCCGATTAAGGTTCTGATCGCGCGAACTCACCCGCGCATAACCGTACACCGTCGCCATCTCATCCCCGCTTTCTTGTAAACCTGCCAAAAAGGGACAGGTTTATTTTGGTAGGTTTTACCTCTCAAATAGCAGGTAAGCGGGCGGCCGAGCAGACGGCAAGGTAGCCATGATCCAGATGCGGAGGGCGGCCCCGAAAGACCGCCCTCCGCTCTCCCGCCATGAGTCGAGATTTGGCTAATGGATAAGCTTAAAGTCCAAGTGCCCACGCGTGGTATTGACGCGCGAGACCTCGACAATCACGCGCTGGCCCAGTTCATAGCGAGTCCCCGTGTCGGCGCCCGTCAGCGTAAGCGCATCCTCGTCGAACTCGAACCACTCGTTGCCCAGGCTCTTGATCGAAACCAAGCCTTCGACCTGCGTCAGGTCCAAGCGCACAAAG
>USFK01000143.1 GCA_900553935.1 uncultured Collinsella sp. | reverse complement strand
GACAGCGCCCGCGCCTTCCGTGCCGCCGGCGCCGGGGCCGACACCTTCGTGATCAACAACCTCACGCCCGAGGCCGTCGCCGAGAGCACCCACGAGCTCGCCCGCCGCATCCGTGCAAGCCAGATCGTCATGATCCCCGGTGGCTTCTCGGGCGGTGACGAGCCCGATGGCTCCGCCAAGTTCATCACGGCGTTCTTCCGCGCTCCCGAGGTCACCGAGGCAGTCCGCGACCTGCTCAAGGCCCGCGATGGCCTGATGCTGGGCATCTGCAACGGCTTCCAGGCCCTGATCAAGCTCGGCCTGGTGCCCTACGGCGACATCGTCGACGCCACGCCCGATGCGCCCACGTTGACGTTCAACACCATCGGTCGCCACCAGAGCCGTCTGGTGCGCACCCGCATCTCGTCCAACCTGTCCCCGTGGCTGTCGCAGTGCAGCCTGGACGACCCCTACACCGTCGCCATCAGCCACGGCGAGGGCCGCTTTGTCGCCAATGACGAAGTGCTCGCCCAGCTGATCGCCAACGGCCAGGTCGCCACGCAGTACGTGGGCGAGAACGGCAAGCCCAGCATGGATCTTTCCGTCAACCCCAACGGCTCCGCACTCGCCATCGAGGGCATCACGAGCCCCGACGGCCGCGTCCTGGGCAAGATGGGCCATGCCGAGCGTCGCGGCGACAACCTGTACCGCAACGTGCCCGAGCATGTCCCCGGCGATAAGTTCATGCCGATCTTTGAGAGCGGCGTGGCCTACTTCGCTTAAACCTTTCCCATCGGGTACAATCCCCTCGGGTAACAACACCCGCCACCGACACATCCGGTGGCGGGTTCTTTTTTGCTTCGCGCATGCAGGAAGGACATCATGGAAAGCCGCAAGCCGTATCTCGCCACCCTGCCCGGACTCATCCTGGGCTGTCTTGTTTGTTGCGCGCTCTGGGGATCGGCCTTTCCCTGCATCAAGATCGGCTACGCACTCTTTGGTATCCCGGCGCACGATAGCGCCTCGCAGCTGCTCTTTGCGGGCTTGCGCTTCACGCTTGCCGGCGCCCTGGTTATCGTTGGGATGAGTGCGGCCCAACGCCGCCCCCTCATTCCGCAGGCTCGCGACATCAAGCCCATCTTTGTCTTGTCGCTCTTCCAGACTATCGGGCAGTACTTCTTTTTCTATCTGGGCCTCTCGCACGCCAGCGCCATGTCGAGCTCCATCATCGAGGCCAGCGCCAACTTCCTCGCAATCCTCTTTGCCGCCCTGGCATTTCACACCGAGAAGCTCAATACGGCCAAGGTGCTTGGCTGTGCGCTGGGCTTTGCCGGCGTCGCGCTCGTCAACCTCTCGGGCGCAGATGGCACCTTTGGCTTCAGGCTCGATGGCGAGGGCTTTATCCTAGCCTCCACTGTCGCGGGTGCTCTTTCGACCTGCCTGATCGGCATCTTCTCGCGCAAGCACGACGGCGTCTTGCTTGCCGGGTGGCAGTTCTTGGTCGGCGGCCTGGTCCTCACCGCCATCGGCTTTTTGATGGGTGGCGCGCTCTCCCCCACAGCGATTGTCCCCGCCATCGTGCTCATCATCTACATGGCGCTTATCTCCGCGGTCGCCTACTCGCTGTGGTCGCGCCTGCTTGCCGTCAACCCCGTCAGCCGCGTCTCGGTCTTTGGATTTATGAACCCGGTCTTTGGCGTACTGCTGAGCGCACTGCTGCTTGGCGAGGGCGCCGGCACGAGCCCCGTTACTGTCATCGTTGCCCTGCTCTTGGTCTGCAGCGGCATCATCATCGTCAACAAACCCAAAAAAGCCTAGAGAGCTCACCTTTTTAGGGAGAACCTTCACACACTTTAGCTTAATGGAATGCACTGGTTCTCGTTGATTTCGCACCGAGTCGCGGCGGCAGACGCCCGTCTTGCCGCACCGCGCCTGGGCATTATGACCGGTGGCCCCCACAAACGCAAAAGGAGCGCACGACCATCGCAACGGTCGTGCGCCCCTTTTCCTAGCGTATCTGAACGCCGGCTTTCTTCTTCTCGCGCTTTACGCGGTAGAGCTCCGCGTCGGCAGCACGAAGCAAGTCTTGCCAGGTATCGACGCCATCACCAACCCGTGCATAGCCGATGGACATCCGCAACAGATACGGAACCTCGGCGCGCGCGAGCTCATCGTTGATTGTCGCGCACAGATGCATGATATCCTGTTCCGCCACTGCCTTTTGGAGCACCACGAACTCATCGCCACCATAACGTGCGATAAAGCCGCCAGACGCCGAGCAGACTTCTTTGAGCGCAGCGGATATGACCTGAAGAGCGTGGTCGCCCTCCACATGCCCATAGCGATCGTTAATCTGCTTAAAGCCGTCGGCGTCCATCATAAGCAGATATACATCTTCGGCCTGATCCACATTTGAGAAGAGCGACAGCATATAGGTCTCAAAACGGTTGCGATTGTTAAGTCCAGTCAACGGGTCGGTCGAGATGAGCTGCTCCTGGTAGATGATGTAGAGCAGCAACATGCTAATCATTATGCCGACACAAAGGCCGGGCAGCGAGTATACGACCTGAAAGGTACCGCCCACCAGGGCCGGAATGGCGAAAAATGCCAAGGTTCGATAGATGGCCTTCGTCTGCAGGCTCTCGACCCTGCGAGATTGCACAAATGCATGCAGGGACGTATGTATAACGTAACAGTAGCTGACGATGGGCTGGATCATATAGGCAAAGCCGCGACGATACACGCCCTGCGAATCGATATAGAACAGGGCGTGCGTCCAGTAACTGGTAAACGCCAGCACGACCACCAGAGCCGTAGGCAACGCTACAAGCACCACCCTATAGCGCGAGGTCAAAAGGCGAGAGCCCTGCACCGTCTCGGAATAGATAAACCAAATGAGACACGCGATAGCAAAGAGCGAAAACGAAACCGCGTTGGAAATCCAGTTGGCAGCAATGCCCAACGTGCCGTCCACACCGTCCGAAAGCGTCCAGATCATATCGAATAATATGTACGCGGCAGAGGTGTAGCCAAGCATGCTAAACAATAGCTGCTGGGTGCTCGAGAACAAGGAGCGACGACTTCGCACGGCAAGCCCGATAAGAACAATCATGCATAGCACGAATATCTCAATCTTGAGTGCCTTAACCACTAGCGCCATCCCTTCAATACCCAAGTGGTCAGAATCGCCCAATTCGAATCAGGGCAATAAACACCCCTTTACTCCGCAGGGGTAAAGGGGATAATAGCAGAGCGCCCGAACATCACTGCAAAACAGTTTCTGTTCGGGCGCCCATACGGCGCGAATTGCACACGCCGGCATCATTGATGGGTATCGATTGCTACTCGCCATCGATGTCAGTCGCGACAGCCTCCTCGATGGCCTCGACACCGGCGAGCGACAGATCCTCCTTGCCTTGGCAGAACTTCTTGTCGACCCAGCCAGTCAGAATCGGAGCCATGATCGCCGTGATGATAACGGCGGTGGCGATCTGAGCGTACGCGGCGGGCGCAAGCTCGGCGTAGCGCGGTGCGACCTCGGCGAGGGCAACCGGTGTGGTCATAGCCGTGCCGGCAATGGTGGAGCAAGCCACAGCGGCCTTGCCATTGCCGCCGCACAGACGCTCGAACGCAAAGGTGATGGGACCGACGACAAACAGCGTGACAAGGCCCAGCAAGATGCCGGAAATACCGCCGGTGATAAAGCTCGACAGGCTCATGGACGCACCGAGCTGAAATCCGATGACGGCAATCGCGGGATTGGCACCGGGAACCAGCAGGTTCTTGATAAACGGGAACAGGTTGCCCAGAACCATGCCAATAACGAGTGGCAAGATGGAGCCGATAATGGTGCCAATGGGAATGTTGGCGAGGCCGGAAACACCGAGGATGATCATCGTGACGGCGGGGCCAGCCGTAAAGAACAGGATACCGACGGCGCCCTGCTCGGACTCATCGCCGAACTCGCCCATGATGCCCGTATAGAGCGCCATGTTGCAAAACGTGATGCCGCCGATGATAGACACGGAGCTCAGACCCAGGAAGTTGTCGTTAAAGAAATATGCCACGCCCAGGCCGAGAGCCGCTGCGACGACCAGCTTGGGGATCAGCACGACGATACCGGTCTTGATGGCACCCGGCGTGGACTTAAAGCTGATGCCGGCGCCCACAAACAGCAGGATCGCGGCGACGATGGTATTGGAGCCACCGCGGCAGGCAGCCGTAAAGAAGCCGCCGATCTCAAAAACCTGCGGGCAGAAGGTGTTGAGCAAAAGACCGACGATCATCGGATAGATCATGATGTCGCCCGGGATGCGCGGGACCTTGAATTTCTTTTGCTCGTTGGCGGTTGCTTCCTGTGCCATGAAACCCCCATTTCCGCTGACGGGGTACAAAAGCCCACGTCACGCTTTGCTACAGTAAAGTTTGACCATGGTACCAGAAGAAATAGACCAGCTCGGTGAAAAATCCGACGAGTTGGGATGGAACGAGATTCGGCGCCCGCGACGCCACCCCTATATAAGGCTCAAGACAATATAGAGTACGATGCCCGAGACGCAGC